>DATGOR010000071.1:0-3564 GCA_035305805.1 Vicingaceae bacterium
GTTTGAAAAATTCCCAATGCGGATTGATTATATTTTTGCTTCTGAAGGATTGGATGTTATTTCTTTCGAGTCCATGGAGAAAACTTTTTCAGACCATTATCCAGTTAGAGCTACCGTTGGCTGGTAATTGCAATTAGCAATTAGCAATTAATAATTAACAATGAACAATTAGAAGTGAACAATTCTTATTCTAATTTTAAACCATCAAACTGTCGGGTACTGAAATAAGTTGACCGTTTTAGGGAGTTTTAAACAACTCCATATTATGGCAAACATCCAAGATTTTTCCAACGAGGCTTCCCAGCGAATAAATCGTTATTTTAGTGACAGCTTTAAGCTTAAAAAGGTTCGCGAGATCGAGAGGAACACAACCACTGTCCTTGAAGTCAGCAGGGAATACGAAGTGTCTACCACGGCAGTTTATAAATGGCTGGACAAGTTCTCCCGTAACCGCAAACGAAGCGTAAAACAAGTTGTAGAACTAATGAGCGATACCCGAAAAATACAGGATCTCAAAGCCAGGATTCGTGAACTGGAACAAATGGTCGGCCAAAAGCAGTTCGAGATTGAATTTAAAAGTAAGATGATCGATATTGCCGAAGAGATGTACGGTATCGACATTAAAAAAAAACTTGGTTCCCGAGCGTTACCTGGTTCTGGCTCCACAGGGAAAACCACCGATGGAAAATGAACCAGATCTACCGTTGGTTGGGAACTACCCGGCAGAATATGCACCAGCGGCTCAACAGGGCATTAAAAGGGGCGGAGGAAAAGGAACAACTGAAAGTAATTTTGTTTCAGGTAAGGGAAGATCATCCGCAAATGGGATGTAAGGCCCTTTACCGGAAGGTGAGCCCCCAGACAATGGGCAGGGATAAGTTCTTTGAATTCTATCGCAACTATGGATTTAGAATAGCTCCTAAAAAATCCTTCAAGAGGACAACGGACAGTACCGGGGTCATCCGCTTCCCTAATTTAGTTACGGGCCGGGAGTTGACAGGTGTAAACCAGGTCTGGGTGAGTGATATAACCTATTATGAAATGAACGGGAAGTTCTATTATCTCACCTTTATTATGGACCAGTACTCCAGAAGGATAATCGGTTATAGCGCAAGTTATACCCTGAGTACAGAAAACACCACGGTAGCGGCCCTGAAGATGGCCCTGGGACGCCTGGCAGGAGATGGGCCCGTAAGACCAATCATTCACTCCGATGGCGGGGGACAGTATTACAGCAAGGAATTTTTAAGCCTTACAAGTGGATGTTTAACAAATAGCATGTGTAAAAATGTATATGAAAATCCACATGCCGAACGGATCAATGGAATTATTAAAAACAATTATTTAAAGGGGTACCACCCCACCAACTTTAGTGACCTAAGGATAAAATTAAAGAGAGCTGTGTATATGTATAACTATGAAAAAAGTCACAGTGCAATTAATCATTGTACCCCAATAGAATTTGAAAATAAATTGAGCAAAGAATTAGTAACTTTACAATAAATAGATTAACCAACTCCTAAAAACAGTCAATCCTATTTAGGACTCTACACAACCACAACCGACAACCGACAACTGAAAACCGAGAACCGAGAACTGACAACCCAATTTTTTCCCTATTTTTGAGACCAAATAACCAGTCCCGTGCCTAGCGATACCCCATTAGTTTCCATAATAATTCCAACTTACAACCGCGCCCATTTAATTGGGGAGACCTTAGATTCTGTTTTGGCACAGACTTACCAAAATTGGGAGTGTATAGTGGTTGATGATGGTAGTACAGATAAAACAAAGGGAATAGTTCAGCAATATTCAAAAAAGGATGCTCGTTTTCAATACTTTTTAAGACCCCCTAATAAACCAAAAGGCGCCAATGCCTGCAGGAATTACGGTTTCGAAAAAAGCAAAGGAGAATATATACAATGGTTTGACAGTGATGATTTGATGCGTCCTGAAAAATTGGAAATTAAGGTAAAATATGCACTTTCTGAAAAAGCCGATATAGTCATTGACAGCCATACTACTGAAACCAAAATCATCTTAAATAAGGATCCAAAATTGGAGGTTTTTGAAAGTGCTGATTTCTATGTGGATTATATTTTAGGCAAGAAACCGGTCATCACCAATGATGTGATGGTTAAAAGGGAGATAATTGATTCCCGTCGGTTTGATGAAAATTTGCACAAGGCCCAAGAATATGAATTTTTCACTCGCTTGTTTGAGCAAAAATTGAAATATTGTTTTTTGGATTTGCCGCTAACTGTATATAGAGAATCTGATAATTCCATTTCTAAAAACACCTCTGAAGGTAATCCACTTCAGGTTGAATCTTTGATTTATCTTTCAAAATTGATGAGCGAAAGACACAAAGAGCAACCACTTTTGTTAGAACGCTCAGAACGCCTTGGAAGAAAAATGTACAAAAGTTTGGTTAACCGTAAAGATATAAATACAATTTTTAAACATTATATTTTTTTCAAAAACGTACATCATAAATCGGTTATGGTATTCGGGGCATTTTTAATATATAACTTGGTTTCGGGTCGGGGTTTTGATGCAATTAAACCTAAAAATAAATGAAAAGCATTGTATTGATAGTTCCATATATTGGAAAATGGCCTTTTTGGTTTGATGCGTATTTAATTTCCATTGCCAAGAACCCTACCATTAATTGGCTGTTTATAACCGATTGTGAAATACCTGTTGAATACCCAGAAAATGTAACTTTTGTAAAAACTACGCAAGAAGAATTTAATAGAAAAATAGATACTTTTTTTACAACAACAATTCCACTTACACCAAGAAAAATATGTGATTTGCGCCCTGCTTTTGGGGATTTGTTTTCCAATTATCTTGATGGTTATGACTATTGGGGCTATTGTGATATGGACATCGTTTGGGGAGATATCCGTTCTTTTATATCACAGGATGATTTAAATAAATATGACATTATTTCAAGCAGAAAAAACAATACTTCCGGGCATTTTACTATTTTCAAAAATTGCCCTGAGATTAACTCCCTTTATAAGTCAATTCCCGAGTTTAGGGAAAAACTTGCAAAAGTTAAGCTGCAACGAATGGATGAAGATGGTTTGACTGATTTTTTATGGAAAGAATTGGAGAATTCAAAGCATAGTTTTAAGGTTAAATGGGATGCCATTCTTTGTAACCAAGAAAACGGGCGCGATTCCCACCAAGAATATTATTTGGACAAATGGCTTTGGAAGGATGGTAAAATGTTAGAACTTAAAAATGGAAAACCTGTAAATGAAGTGATGTATCTGCATTTTATCAATTGGAAGCGGACTATGAAATTTTCTGAAGTTTATTATTCTAATAATTTCGAGCAATTTTATATCAGTTATATTGGAATTCATTTAAAGTCGCATTCTGATTTTAGAATTATGTTAAATTCTTTAAAAAATATATTTGTGGGTTACGAGAAGAGAATGTTTAGAAAAAGATTCTTTAAGAAGATTAGAAAAAAAATTCGATTTTAAATATACATTAAACACAAATTTAATAATGTTTTTATTTGTCCATATTGAAAAATGCGGTGGCACA
>DATGOR010000072.1:0-2509 GCA_035305805.1 Vicingaceae bacterium
TACCTGGCATACTAACCGAGATACCTACGATAAAATTGTTTTTAAAGAACTGGAAAAAAATGTGATCACCACTACTCTATTAACTTTAGAAGCTGCGAATGATCCCAACGATATTTCCAACGAAAAAAGAGTTTTACCAAACGATACCGAATGGCCAACGGTAAAAGAGCCTAAACGGAGTTCTGAAGGGTATTAAAAAGCTGTTCAAATAAACAGCTTTTTTAATTATTTCTCATTCTTTTTGTAAATTAATTTTTATATTTGATACTTAACACAAAATTTAATTATGAAATTAAAACTACTTTTCGCGTTACTTATAGTTTCAATAACTAATGCACAAACACAAATTGGGCAAGATATTATTGGAGATATGCCAGACGATAACTTTGGCTGGGGTGTTGCCCTGTCTGCCGATGGAAATGTATTAGCTGTTTCTGCACCTAATAATGACAATAACGGAACAAATGCCGGACATATTCGGGTATATTCTAAAACATCTGGTACGTGGACACAAATAGGACAAGATATTGAAGGACTTAACCCTGATGATCAAATAGGCTATAAAATAGCACTTTCAGATGACGGGAGTGTTTTGGCATTTTCTGCTCCTTTTTCTGCAACTAATTATACACCTAGTAATGGGTGGCCCATTGTATTAAAAGGATTTATTAGAATTTTCAAAAATGTAAACGGAACTTGGACACAAATAGGGCAGGATATTAAGCAGGATACAACTTGGATAGTTGATTATTATTTTGGTTTTGCTATCTCATTATCTGGAGATGGCTCCACTATTGCTATTAGTAATCCAGATAGTCACATTAATAATCCTCAAATACAAATATTTAAAAACATATCAAATAGTTGGACAAAAATAGGAGAATTTGTAATGGGTTCTTTTATCGATGAAATCCCTTCTTATCCATTCGTCAATGCTTTTGGATTTAATGTTTCTTTATCTTTTGATGGTTCTATAGTAGCATTTAGTGATGCTGGAGAATATAATAAAAATGGAGGTAATAATGGATTTGTTGTTGTCTATAAATATCAGTTAGGAAACTGGATAAAAGTTGGTAATACATTATTTGGTAATTCAAATAAAGACATCTTTGGAACTAGAGTAGCTCTTTCTAACGATGGTAGTGTATTAGCTATTGCTGCCTATAAATCAGATATTAATGGTATAGATTCCGGTAATGTAGAAGTATATAAAATTAATGGTAGTAGTTGGATTCAAATTGGTAACGATATATTAGGAGAAGCCGCAGGGGATTTATGTGGTTTTGACTTAGCTATATCTGCCAATGGAAAGATTTTGGCAGTAGGCAGTATGGGTGCTGATACAGCAAACGGCACAGATACCGGTAAGGTGCGTATTTTTCAAAATATACAAGGAAACTGGGTAGAACAAGGAAGTATAATTGGTGCGAATGATGGTGATGCAATTGGTTGGTCCATAGCTCTTTCTAAAGACGGACACAATTTAGCCGTTGGAAATTATGGTAACAGTAGTGTTGGAGCTAAACCATCAAAAAATAATGCAAATCAACTAATTACTGTAGATCTACCCATAGTAAATAATTACCACGCAAAAGGTGGTACAGCAGGTTCTGTACAAGTTTTTGATATTCAAGGTATTTTATCATCTGATACCTTTGTATTAGAAAATTTCAATATTTACCCTAACCCAACAACAGAAATCTTAAATATTGAATTAGATAACAACTTAACTTTAGAAAAAGTTCTTGTTTACGATACAACCGGAAAATTGGTAAAAGAAACTACCGAAAAAACAATTAATGTAAGTGCCTTTGCAAAAGGTATGTATAATGTACAGGTTATAACCAATCAGGGTAAAGCTACCAAAAAAGTAATTGTAAAATAATACGAAACAATATCATAAAAACAAAAAACACGCTTACGGCGTGTTTTTTAATGCTTTATTATAAATAATTTCATACAGTGGAACAATTTTTTCCACGCTGAATTCCTTTGAATGCTGATAGGCTTGTTCTTTAAATTTTAATAAAATTTTATCATCTTTTAAAATTTGTAACGAGTGGTTTACCATTCCGTCGATGTCGCCGATGTTGTCTAAAAAGCCTGAAATGCCCTGAATGTTTACTTCGGGCAGTCCGCCAGTGTTTGATGAAATTACAGGAACTTTATTTGCCATTGCTTCTAAGGCTGCCAAACCAAAACTTTCGGTTTCAGACGGTAATAAAAACAAATCGGAATATTTCAAAATACTGTCGATTTCTGATGAATTACCAAAGAAAATCACTTTGTTTTCAATGCCTAATTCTTTAGCCAATTCTTCAGCTCCCAATCGTTCCGGACCATCGCCCACCATCATTAATTTTGCTGGAAGTTTTTTTTGAATGCCATTAAAGATCTGTACCACATCAAGTATTCGTTTTACTTTTCTAAAATTACTCACGTGGGTAACAATACGCTCTTCATCGTTAGCAAATAAGCTTCTTCTGCATTGAATGTGCAGATCGCCTGT
>DATGOR010000073.1:0-3891 GCA_035305805.1 Vicingaceae bacterium
TGATTTATCCGATGATTTTATGGTAGAACCATCATTTTTTGTAAAATATATTTCACCGGCACCGATGATGTTTGATGGTAGTTTAAGAATAATGTACAAACAAAAGGTTTGGTTAGCGGGAACTTATCGCCATAGAGATGCGGTAGCAGTTTCTTTTGGTTATTTAATTAATGACTATTTTACAATAGCGTATGCCTACGACTTCACCACTACCAATTTAAGAAATTACAATAATGGATCACATGAGCTAATGGTAGGAATACGATTTCATAAAAACGAACCCAAAACAACTTCAGCTCCTTCCATAAATTAAGAAGTTGATTAAAAGCATAAAAAAAACCACTTTGGAATTTCCAAAGTGGTTTTTTGTTTTATATAAAACTATAAGTTAATGGCAGTTTTTGTCTAAAGTAGCGGAAATATTTAATTCAACTACCGACCATAATTTACTTTCTCCATCAGCACCTTTGTGTAAATCTTCGCAAACGCTGTTTAATGCAGCAATAGCATCTCCACCGCTCCAATCCAATACATCAATTTCTCCCGTTAAAGTAATGGTATTATCATTTAAAGTATAATCCAAGCTTACTTCTTTCTCAATATCATTCATGGTAAGGTAAAAAATAGCCGTTCCACTTTCGTTATTTCCTTTGGCAGATTTTCCATGTCCGATAATTAAGTCAGTAGCGGCCATGCTGCCAAAAAACGATTCAATAATTTTTTTATCCCTTCCTTCATCTTTGGTAAAGGTGCTTTCTGTCATAATAGTAAAATTAATACCATTGATGATGTCGGTAATTTTGGTAGATTTATCTCCACCTTTAACCAACACCTGATTGAAAGTTCCGCCAACACCCACTTTTTCAGTAGTTTTAAAAGCTGTCCAATTTACAGTAGCTGTTGAATTTTTTGTAAACTGGTAAAAGCAAATGGGTTCAGTATCAGTAGATTCTTGTTTCTTTGTTTCGTTTCCACCTCCACAAGCGGTTAATAATAATAAAGCAGATGCTGTTATTGGTAAAAATATTCTTTTCATAATATATTAATTTTAGTTAGATTTGGTTCAAAATTAAGTTTTTTAACAGCGATTATCAATGAAAAGGTTTTTCAATTTACTTATTGTGTATTCATGTATTTCATTGAGTATTGTGGCTCAGACAGATAGTTCTGAACAATATGTAGAAAGCTTATCGGACAATTTTAAAAAATTTGATGCGTATAACGATTTAATTTCGTTGACCTTAAGCACCGCTCCAAATAAATCTTACAATTATGCCACCATTCAACTAGCATTGGCAGAAGTCGATTCTCAGTTTGCCAGAGCAAATCTCAACATCGGACTAAGCTATGATTATCGACTAAAATTTGATTCGGCTATTTTTTATTATCATATCGCCTTAGAAAAATATAACCAATTAGGAAGTGTTTTTTGGATGGGGCAAACTTACCTTAATTTGGGAATTGTTAATTATTACAAAGGCGATTTTGATGAAGCAGTGGAGCACTATTATAACGCCATAGCTATGTTTGATAGCATTAATTATTTACCTTCCATTAGCTCTATTTATATCAATTTAGGAAGTTTGTTTCAGGAAAAACAAGATCATAATCGTTCGCTCTATTTTCTTAGAAAAGCCATAGAGGTTAACAAGCAATTAAATGATAGCTCTTCATTGGCTGCCATTTATAACAACTTAGGCATTAATTATAAAAAATTAAATAAAACCGATTCTGCCATTTATTTTTATGAGGCATCTATCAAGTTAAAAAAAGCAATAAATGAAGAAAGTTCTTTAGCCAGTACCTTTTCAAACTTAGGTCAATTGTACTTGCTTTTAGAAAACTACGATTTAGCACTAAAATACCATTTAGAATCTCTTTCTTTAGAACGCAAGTTTAACAACGAACTTGGTATTTGTCAATCTTATGTAAATCTGGGAGAGGTTTTTTTGGCTAAAGAAGACTTTGTAAGTGCTGTTTTTTATATCAACAACGGGTATGAAAAAGCAAAAGAATTAAAAACCCTTGATAACCTTATAGCCTCTACTCACGCTATGGCTTTACTTTATGAGAAAACCAATGATTTTAAAAAAGCCTATCAATTTCATATTTTACACAGCAATTATAAAGATTCATTATTGAACGAACGGTTAAATACCACTATTGCTGAAATGGATGCGAAATATCAAAATGAAGCCAATCGTAAAGAAATAGCCTTGTTAAGCAAAGAAAAAGAATTGCAAGAAGCTGTAATTCAACGACAAGCTACTTTTAGAATAGCTTTAATTATTGGGTTAGTATTAATTTTAGTAATTCTAACAATAATCATGTTGGCATACCGACAAAAAAAGAAAGCCAATGAATTGTTGGCAGAGCAAAAAAATGCCATAGAACATAAAAACAAAGAAATTACCGATAGCATCAATTATGCAGAAAGAATACAGCAAGCACTTTTGTTTACCGAAGAAAGTGAGTTTTTGAAAACATACGATAATTTTATTCTTTATTTACCAAAAGATATTGTTAGTGGCGACTTTTATTGGGTAAATGAAAACAATAATTTTACTTACATAGCTGTTGCCGATTGCACCGGACATGGAGTTCCGGGAGCTTTTATGAGTATGTTAGGTATTTCTTTTTTGAATGAAATTACTACTAATAATGAATTAATCTCTCCGGCAGAAGTTTTAAATCAGCTAAGAGAAAAAGTAATCACCAATCTAGGGCAAAAAGGACAATTAGGCACTTCTAAAGATGGAATGGACATCTCATTGATTAGGGTAAATAATACGAGCAAAGAAATAGAGTGGGCGGGAGCAAACAACCCGCTTTGGATATATAGAAATGCAGCGTTGATAGAACTAAAACCCGATAAACAGCCCATTGGTTATTATGTGCATCCCACACCCTTTACCAATCATCAATTAAAATTAGAAAAGAAAGATAAAATATACTTGTTTTCAGATGGTTATGTTGATCAATTTGGCGGAGAAAGTAATAAGAAATTCATGAAAAAACGCTTGAAAGAACTTTTTGAACAGCAATTTAAAACTCCCATTAACGAGCAAAAAAACATTTTAGTAGAACAATTTAAGAACTGGAAAGGCACTAACGAACAAGTGGATGATATTTGTATGATAGGTTTTGAGGTGTGAGGGATTAGGTGTTAGTGATTAGGCGTTAGGCGTTAGGCGTTAGGCGTTAGGAATTAGCTATCAGTTCACAGTAATTAAACCTCAAACCTTATAAACTCCTAAACTATCTATTGCCGTCATTCCCTGAAATTTTGGAGTGCAACGGAAAAATTATTGGGAATCTTGAGGGAGTAGCCACCAATGCACGAATAAAAGGGCTTAACCACATAGATTCATAGCAGCCTGATTTATAAACTATTTTTTGTATGTTTGGGGGATAATTTTAACTAGAAATAAAAAACACCTCCTATATATGGAAAATAAACGCTATAAAATTGAAAAAGTAGCGTATAGCTGGGTGTTAGCAGTAATTATGACAAGAGTACTTCAGATATTAATAATCGGACTGAGTTTTTCTTTATCATCCTGCACAATTGGTGAACTAGAAAAGCATGAGGATTTTATGTCGCGTAGTGACTGTTTCGTTTATAAAAACGAGGTCGAAGTAGAAGATTATGATTTTGGGAGAGTTGAGTTTATTGACACAACTAAAGCAAGTGGCTGTGTAAAAACACAGTTATCAAACGTTTACCTCCTTTATCAGGACACAACTTGTATCGCAGTTTACAATCAACACCCTAAAAATAATATCACAGACATTGAGAGATTCAAAAAAATGTATCGAACAGACACCACACAACTTTCAGATTACGTAAAGTTTGACACCGGTATAACTCTTACTATCAGTCGTCTTTGC
>DATGOR010000074.1:0-4768 GCA_035305805.1 Vicingaceae bacterium
AACATTTGGAAAAGTACCCAATGGCGTAGTATTTACTATTAGTAAAAAAGAAGCTAGGATGTTTTCATTCAGCTCATCATAACTCAACTGATTTTCTAATTGTGGAGCTCTGGAAACAAATGCAGTAGTTATTCCTAACTCATTCAACACATAAGCAACGGCTTTTGAAGCTCCGCCAGTTCCTAAAATTAATGCCCGTTGGTGTTGGTTCTCCAAAAATGGTTTTAGAGATTGTTTAAATCCATATACATCGGTATTGTATCCTTTCATTTTTCCGGTTTCCTTATCTATATATATGGTATTAACCGCACCTATTTTTCGGGCCTGTTCATCTACCTCATCTAAATAAGGTATAATTTGTTCTTTATAAGGTATGGTTACATTTAGTCCACAAAGATTCGAGTGTATTGAAAAAAGTCCTTCTACTTGACTAATATCATTCAGTTCAAAGTTTTCATATACTGCATTGATGTTTTCTCTTTTAAACTTTTCCTCAAAATATTTTTTAGAAAATGAATGTGAAAGCGTTTTTCCTATTAATCCGTATTGTTTCATTAAAAGTTATAGGTTTGAGGTCCCGAAAAATGTTTTTCATTGAAAAACTGATTTTTCGAGGATGCTCGTAAAAATAAAGAATTGAAAATTCTTGTTTTTACGGCATTTGAGGTTTGAGGTTAAAAGTTTATAAGTTTATAGACAAAATACTCTTTATTAAAAATAGATACTTCACGTCATTTTACATGAAAACAAGTTTTCTGTAAAATTTAGTTCAGCATGACAATAATTCACACATTTACACATCTAAAAATTTACTCATTTATTATTTCTCTACAATCACAAATTCAGTACGTCTGTTTTTAGCTCTTCCTTGTTCTGTATCGTTAGATGCAATTGGTTGGCTAGAGCCAAATCCTTTTGATGTTAATCTTGAAGCATCAATGTCTTCTAACAATAAATAATCATAGACTGCCTTAGCTCTTCTTTCTGATAGTTCCAAGTTATCTTGTGGATTACCTACATTATCGGTATGCCCGTGAATAGCAATTTTAACAGTTGGGTTGGTTTTTAGAAAATCTACAAACTCATTCAACACCAACATAATTTTGGGGGTTATTTCATAAGAGTTGGTGGCAAAATTAATATCATTAATAGTATGAGCAGAGCCAACTTCTATAGGTTTCACTTCCATTTTTTTTGTTTGAATTGGTTTGCCCACCACAATTTCGTTGGAGGAAATCAATTGCGATGAAAAAGCATATCCTTCTTTTTTAGCAGTAAGCATAATGTCTTCATCTTTATCAACCCTAACAACACCTACATAAGAACCGGTTTGCTTATCAATTACTGCTTCTACTTCTTGGTTGGTTTTTGTGTTTTTAAGCATTACTTTAGCTCCATCCGGCACATTGCCGTTATTATCTAAAATTTCTCCATTTACAAAAAGTACTTCTTCCGGTCGAGCTTCTTCGTACAATTCAAAAGAGTAGATATCCAATTGATTATTATCTCCTTTTGAACTGTAATAGGCATAATCTCCATCTTTACTCACTACAAATCCATGTTCGTCTTTATCTGTATTAATAGGATAACCGATATTTTTAGGTTTGTTAAATTGCCCTGTTGTAGGGTTCATTTTTGAATAAAAAATATCATAGCCGCCCAATCCGACATGTTCGTTAGAAGAAAAATACAAGGTATAACTATCGGAGTGCATAAACGGAGATTTTTCATCTCCTGGCGTATTGATAGGATAACCCAAATTAATAGGATCTCCCCAAGAGCCATCCGGTTGACGTTCGCATTTGTAAATATCCATATCTCCTCCAAAGGGATCAACCACTCTGGTAAAATACAATGTTTTATTATCGGATGAAATGGATGGTTGGGCTTCCCAAGTTGTTGGAGTATTAATATTACTACCAATGGATTGTAATTTTGTCCATTCTCCATCAATAAACTCAGTAAAGTATATGTCTGCATTATCAAACATTTGTCCTAAACCCGCTCTGTTTTCTCCTCTATATGGAATTACTTCTACCAAAGTAATAAACATTAATTTATTATCTACCGAAACACTAACTCCTCCTTGATATTGACCTAAATTAAACGGAGAAGGCATGGGCATTCCGCTTGTAAATTTATTTTTGCCCATTTTTCTACTTTGCACAAACACTTCTTTATAACCTGCATCAAATGCATTTTTATCTTCATCGGGCATGTTTCGGGTGTAATATAAATATCTGTTATCAGGGGATAACATTGGTAAATACTCGTTATGCTTACTAGATGGCCCTTCTAATTTAATCGGACTAAAAGGAACAGTATCTTTTATAAGTTTGAAGTAGGTTGCGATGTCCTCTAATCTTTCGTTGGCATAACGTTCGTCTTTTTTATAGGCATTAGGTGATGCCATTATTTTTTGGAAATAAGGTTTGGCTTCGGCATATTTTCGTTGACCAAAATAATGATTTCCTAATTCTAGTGTATGGTAGAAATTTCGGTAAGCAGGACAGATTTCAACTATCTTTTTCCAATAGTCTAATTTAATTTTAGTGTATTGTTGCACTCCACTGGCACTCCCAGTATTGTAAGCATTTTCTACACTTTTTTCGGCAAGGTTGGCTAATTCATCATAAGCCTCTAAATAATTAGGGTCTATTTTGATGGCTTCTATTAACAAGGTTTTTTTCTCTTTAAATGAAGCTGTTCTGGCATTTTCAAAATATTTTACTGCTTTTTTCTTAGGTTCAGGACAATTTTCTTCCTGAGCATACCCTACCGAAAAAAACAAAATGGAAATTGTTAAAACTATATACTTGTTCACCTTTTTCTTATTAAATAACCGTATAAATTAGGTTTGCGACCAACAATTAAAATACCATAATCAAATAAATGATAAAAAATACCTGACAGGTTTTAAAAACCTGTCAGGTATAAACTTACATTATTTCTCTTCCACTTTTTGCATCATATCGTCTGCTTCTTGCTTGGCTTTAGCAACGAGTGCATCTGCTCTTTTATTGCCTTCGTTCTCTATTCCTACAGCTTTTTTCTCTGCTTCATCTTTTAGTTTCTGAGCAGCTTTTTCAGCAGCAATTTTCTTAAGCGGATTACTTCCGGCTTGTTTAATTAAATCGTTGGCTTGTTTATCAGCTTCTGCTCTTACTTTATCCGCAGCAGCTTTAGCTTCATCTCTAATTTTTTGAGCATTTTTTTCTGCTTCAGCAATTAATTTATCAGCTTGCTCTCTTGCTTTTTTCTTCGCTTCTTCTTTAGCTTTATCTACTTCTTCGGTAATTTTTTCTTTTACTTGTTCTTTTATTTCATCTGTTACACTGCCTACAGCATCTTTCAAACTTACACTTACCTTAGGATCATCAAATGTTCCTTTCAATAATACATCCACACTAACTGTTTCGGCAGATTTTAAACTCATTCCCAAACCAGATGCTTGAGATTGTAGTTTGTTTAAAGCATCACCTGCTCCTAATTCTTTAGTTGGTGTTTTCAAGGTCATTTTGTAATCTATGGTTTGGTCGAAACCATTTGAACCTGACATGGTTCCTGTGGTTTTTCCTAATTTAACATCAAATGGTTCAATGTTTACTCTACCGTCTTTAAAAGCATATTTAATGTTAGCATCGTTTACTTCTAACACTCTTAAATTATCATTTTTAAGTGCATCTGCTAACTGGTTCATTGCTTTTACATCTTCTACTTTTATGTTTTTGGTTAGCATATCACCATTTCCTGTTAAAGAATTCATATCCGGCATCATTTCTTTGTCTAAAATTCCTTCTAATTTTAGACTGGTATTAAACCTACCTTTGGCATTTTTAGCATAAGGAGCCATTTCTTCAATGGTATTAAAAGTGCTTACAACGGTAGCTACATCAAAATCTTGTATTGCCATATCAAAATTAATTCCCGGTGCAGCAGGGTTGGTAGTTTCATAAAATCCGTTCATCATCATTTTTCCGCCTAACAAATTCATGGCAACATCTTTCATGCTTACTTTTTGATCTTTTACGGTTATCAATCCTTTCATATCGGTAATTTCCATATTATCGTAAATTACTTTACTTAAGGTAGATGTTAAACTAAAATCGATATTTCTTGGAACTTCAATAACAGTAAGAGGTTCTTCAGCAGCTTCTGTACCTTCTGTTGCTGCTACTTCTTCTTCTGTCATAAATTCGTTTAAATCCATTACAGTAGAATTAAACATAAAATTCCCTGTTAACACATTGGTACTATCGTCTAACACATAAGCAATAAAGTTTTCAATTTTACCATTGGCATGCATGTCCGATTTTCCTATTTGTGCATCAAAGTTAGCTAACTCAACAAATTGTGGAGAGAAATTTAACGTCATTCTTTGCAACATCACATCATAAGGAAGGGAATCGCTTTTGTACAACATTTCAGAAATTCCAAAACTACCTTTAGCTTCAAACTCTTCGTATCTTTCATTATCTATAGAAGACATTTTTCCTTTTAAGGTTACATCGGCATTAATTTTACCGTTCATTTCGTCACCTGCTTCCATTGGCATTACATCTTTAACAGAAGCTAAATCTAACTTAGCCATTAAATTAGCATCAATGTTAGGATCGGAAATAGGTGTACTTAAACGCATTTTCATTTCTACAGGATTTCCTGCCATTTCCATGTAAAAACGTTTTAGGTTAATAAGTGTATTATCTTCACTTCCACCAGGGTTAGAAATAGCTAAATCTACATGAATGTTATTTACTGCTTTAGGTAA
>DATGOR010000075.1:0-2462 GCA_035305805.1 Vicingaceae bacterium
GCCGTATTGATGAATATTAGTTCTCAACCAATCAAGTAATTCTGAAAAATCACCTTGCTTTATTTTTTCATCTAATTGCTCAATTTGTTCTTCCGCTTTATTAAAAAATTGTGCGGCATAAAAACTACCTAATGAATAGGTAGGAAAGTAGCCAAAACTACCGTGCGACCAATGAATATCTTGCAATACTCCTTTAGCATCCGAAGGTACATCTATATTAAGGTATGCTTTGTATTTATTGTTCCATACTTCAGGCAAATCAATTACTTCAATAGTTCCTGCTATTAATTCTTTCTCAATTTCATAACGTATAAGCACATGAAAATGATAAGTTAACTCATCAGCATTGGTTCTTATTAGCGATGGTTGAACAATGTTCATGGCTTTGTAAAAATCTCCAACTGTATAATTCTTTAAATTATCCGGAAAAATTTCTTGTAATTTTGGGTAAAAATAATTCCAAAACGAAAGACCTCTACCCACATTGTTTTCCCACAAACGCGATTGAGATTCATGAATACCAAGCGATAGGTAAGTTCCTGAAGGCAAACCGTAATTTTCAATTTTTAAACCTTGTTCGTAAAGTGCGTGACCTCCTTCGTGAATACTGCTCCATAAAATTTCGCTTAAGTCGGATTCGCTTACACGGGTAGTTACTCTGGAATCTTCTGAACTAAAACTCGTTGAAAATGGGTGAGAGGAAATATCTTGTCTTCCTGCATCAAAATCGTAACCCATTTTAGCTAAAATATGTTCTGTAAATAATAGTTGTTTGTCTTTTGGATAATGTTGACGCATCAACGCATCTTCGTTTTGTGTTGCAGCAGCAATTTCTTGTACAAATTCTACCAATTGATTTTTCACATCTTCAAATAGTACATCTAATTCAGCAACGGTAGTTTCCGGTTCATACTGGTCAATAAGAGCATCGTAGGGATGGTCTTTATATCCGAGTAATTCGCATTCTTCTCTTTTTAAGGTAACTAATTTTTCTAAAAATGGTTGGAAAATACTAAAATCATCCTCTTTTTTAGCTTTGTTCCACGCCTGAAAAGCTTGCGAAATTGATTTACTCATTTCTTGAACAAAAGCTGTTGAGTATTTTTGGTTGCGTTCAAATTCTTTAAGCGATACTGTAACATTTCTTTTTTGTTCATCTGTAAGTGTATCATCTTCCGACAGCTTTTTTAAAAGTGTTCCAAAATCCTCTTGGGCACTTAACTCGTGGTGAATACCCGCTAAAGTAGAAATTTGTTGAGCTCTTTTTTCTGCTCCTTTGGGAGGCATCATTACTTCCTGATCCCAACTTAATACAGCAATACTGTTACTGATGTCAGCAATTTTTGACAAATGATTTACATAATCTTGATAGTTCTTCATAAAAAAATCTTTTAAACAAAAGTAGCTATTATCTCCAACTATTTCATGGGTACAAGGTTAGATTTTATAAACCCTTTGTAGGTTTAGAAAACTTATAATGACCATAATTAGGATTTTTTAATTTTAAAATACAGATAATTTTTTTTAGATTTGCTTGATTTTTAAATTAGTACTAACGAAATAAAATTAAAAGGTATGGGAAAAGGTGATATCAAATCTAAAAGAGGAAAAATTATAGCCGGAACTTACGGTAACAGCAGAAAAAGAAAAAAATCAGGAAACGCATTTGCCGCTGCTGATGCGGCCAAAAAAGTTGCAGCCAAAAAAGCAGCTAAGGCTAAAACAGTTGTAAAAGAAGAAAAACCAAAAGCAGCTGCAAAAAAAACTACTGCTAAAAAAACCACTACAAAAGCGAAGGCTTCAAGCACTAAAACAACCGCTAAAAAAGCTACCACAAAAGCTTCAACAAAAAAAGCGGGCGATAAAAAATAAGTATTTGTTTTAATAATATTTTAACAAGCAAAGGCATTAGAATTTAATTTTAATGCCTTTTTTTGTTCTTTTAATTGACCATTATGCGAAAAATTGAACCTTCAGAATTGGTTTTACAACCAGATAACAGTATTTACCACTTAAAACTTCATCCAGAACAATTGGCCAAAAACGTTATTGTTGTTGGCGATCCGGGTAGAGTAGAAGTGATTTCTAATTATTTTGACAGAATAGACCACAAAGTAAGCAACAGAGAAATTGTTACTCATACCGGTATGTTAAACAATACACCAATTACCGTAATGTCAACAGGAATGGGAACGGACAACATTGATATTGTGCTAAATGAATTGGATGCATTGGTAAACATTGATTTAGAAAACCGAACCATTAAAGCGGAGAAAAAATCCTTAAACATTATTCGTATTGGAACTTGTGGAGCCATGCAAAAAGATATTCCCGTAAATAGTTTTGTGGCTTCTTCTTTTGGTCTTGGATTGGATGGATTAATGAATTTTTATGAATTTGAACAAAGCGAGGATGAAAAACAATTGTTGGCTGCTTTTTACGAGCAAACCAACTATGCAAGA
>DATGOR010000076.1:0-9098 GCA_035305805.1 Vicingaceae bacterium
ATGCCAGCCATTTTGATCATAAACAGCAGGTTTAGGATACCATTGTGTAATTTGGTAAGATTGCTCCATGTGTCCAAGTCGTGAGAAAACTCCCAAAGGTAATTTTACACTAAATGGCGTGTAAATTTCTACAGATTCTCCAGGTAAAAGAGGTTCGGGTAAATAAACGATAGCAACATCTTCATGTTCTTCGGTAATGGTCCAAATGGCTAACTCATCATTTACTTTAAATTCTAACCCATCAATAAAACCTAGGTGTTTATCGTGAGCAAAATACAGTTGTGTACTTCCTTCTTCTAATTGTTGTTGCGATAATGCTGTTTTGTAATTTTTATAGGCGTTGGGCCACAAATGAAAATAAATGTAATTAAGTGTTTTTTTAGAATTGTTTTTATAGATAATGGTTTCTTCCCCATCGAGTTGATGTAATTCATCATTTAATGTTACATGAATTTCATAATCAACTTTTTGCTGAAAATAATTCGTATCGGGTTGTGAAAAAACAGTTGGAATCCATCCAAAAAAAATTATTGTAAGAAATACAGATTTTAGCAATTTTTGGTATTCATTACTCATCATTATCTCTAATTCTAATGGTAACTAAATCAATTTTGTTATTGCTTACTTTGTTGATTTTAATTTCAAAATCTTCGTGTTGAATGATTTCATCTTTCTCAGGGATGGATTCATGGATAGAGATAATTAACCCCGCCAATGTTTCATAATCATCTGATTCCGGAAGGTTTAAATCGTATTTTTCGTTCAAATAGTCAATTTCTAAACGAGCGGAGAATTGAAATTTATTTTCTTCTAATTGAATTTCAGTAAGTTCTTCCACATCGTGCTCATCTTCAATGTCTCCAAAAATTTCTTCAATAATATCTTCTGTAGTAATCAATCCTGAGGTACCTCCAAATTCATCTACAACAATAGCAACATTTTTTCGCTGATTGATAAATTCTTGTAAAATTTGGTTGGCAGGCATTGATTCGGGAATAATAGAAATCGGCAACAAAATAGATTTTACTGTTTTTGGTTTTTTAAACAACTCTTTTGAATGGATGTAACCGATGATGTTGTCTATTGAATCTCTGTAAATCAATATTTTTGAAAGTCCTTTTTCAACAAATTTTTCTCTTATTACATCTAACGGAGTTTCAATATCCATGGCTATTAAATCGGTACGAGGCACCATGCAATCTCTGGCTTTTACACTTGAAAAATCTAGTGCATTCTTAAATATTTGTATCTCGTTATCTACTTCTTCACCTTCCTCTTTCTTTTGTTGTATGTTGGTTACAAAGTGTTCTAAATCTATTTTAGTAAACGCCATATCACTTTCAGATGTATCTACTTTAAACATCCTTAAAATTAAATTGGAAACCCCTAACACTAAAATAGTAAATGGGTAAAGTAGTAAGTAAATAATTTGTAGCGGAATAGCCGCTATGGTTAGTGTTTTATTAGGATTAATACGCAATAAGGACTTAGGAAGAAATTCGGAAAAAAACAAAATGAGTAAGGTAGAAATGATAGTTTGAACCAGCAGCACCACTATATCGTTGGCAGATACATGAGTGTATATATATGGCTCTATCAACTTTGCCATTAATATACTGTAAACCACTAATGCAATGTTGTTTCCAATTAGCAAAGCACTAATAAACTTAGGCGGGCTCTTAAAGAAAAAAGATAGGATTTTTCCTGAAAGTAAACCTTTTTTACTAGTCAATTCAATTTTTAACCGATTGGCAGTAACGAAAGCTATTTCCATTCCGGAAAAAAATGCCGAAAATAACATGGCAATAAGAATGAAAATAATTTGAGTGCTAAGCATTTTTAAACTTTTTGTAAAGATAAAAAAAATTATTGTCCCATTTTTCGTCTTTGTCTTCTTCTTATAAAATATAAGAAAACAGCTAAAATGGTTAGCAGAAAGAAGAAAAAAGCATCTTCTTTGGTGGTAAATAAAATGTGGTAAACTCCTAGCACAAAGCTCACTATTGCTATTACTAACCACATTAATTCTAAAAATCGTATTACTTTATTCACTTTGTTAATTGTTATTGGTTAAATGTTATAAGAACTTCAAACTTTGTAATCTCAAATTTCTAATTTCCAATCCAAATTTAAGGATTAACAGTAGTTGAATCTTCTTGTTCCTTTAGGTTAATTGTTCCTTTTATTTTATGGATTTTCCATTTAGTAAAATCTTCATTGGCTTCAAATCCTTCGCCCATTAAAATTTCGTCTGTTGTAGTAATTTTCACAAATTCATCTGAGTAGATTTTAGCCGAATCTTGCGACCAAACCAAATGTTCCGTATTTAACTGTTCTCCTTTTTCATTTACAACTACCACATCATTTTTGGCTTCCATAATGTTTTTAGCTATTCTATGAATGGCGTAATTAGCTGTTAACGTAGTATTAACTTGTTTTAGCGAATCGTAAAAAACAACTTTTATCCCTTCACTCATTTCTAAATATGGTTCTTCATTGGCATATTCTTCCATTTTTGGAGCAGATACTTTAATTTTTACTGCTGCATCTTCAGAGTAAATTAACTCCACGTTTTTACCTTTTTTTAGAGGAACATTTTCAACTTTAGTAAGCTGTTCTACTTCCTTTATATCATTTTCACAACCAAAACAAATAATCCCGAAGCTAAAAAGCAACGGGATTACATAGATATGATGAAATTGAAATTTCAAAGGGTGTTTTATTTGGTTATAACTGTTGTACTTTCGTTAATCCAACATTCCACTTTGTAAGCTTCTCCACTTTTAACTCCATGGAAAAACACGTCTTTTGTTTCAGGAAACTGAGCTGAAGCTTTTGCCATTTTTTTGCTAGCTTCTCCTGCTACTTCTCCATCTACACTTTTTGCTTTTTGATATTTATCGTAAGCTGCCCAATAAGCACCATACTTTCCTAATTTTCCGTCATCGCAAGATGCTGCACTATAAAAGTAGGCATCTCCGATTACAATATATGGCTCTCCCCAACCCGGCTTAGCTGCCAATGCTTTTTGAGCATAACTTCTAGCTGAAGCGTTATCTCCTTTAGACAGATATGTTTCTGCAATACTTAAATAAAACTCTGCTTTTTCTTCATCATTTTCAGCCATGTCAACTGCTTTTTGGAACATTTCAATGGCTTTAGTGTAATCTTTATTTTTCCAAAATATTCTACCAATTCCATCGGCTCCGGAAGCTGAAGGTTCAATATCAAAATAAGCTTGAGCTACATTTGAAAAGATGTCAGCATCATAACATTTTTTTCTTTTTAATAGCGTAACCATTCTTTTCAACCAATCTTTGTTGGTTTTATTTGCTTCAAATCCTTTTTCAGCTAATGGAACTAAAACTTCACAATCTAAATATGGAGCAACAACCGCATTAATTTTTTCTTCAGCATCTCTATAACTATCGTCTGTATTAGCTCCAGCCAATTCCATCACTTTTCCATACAATTCCACCAATTCTGCTTTAGTCATTAATTCGTTTTTTTCTTTGTTGGCTGCGGCATACATTATTGCTACCATAGTTCCAGCTTGTGCTTTCGCTCCCAATAATTCAATAGATTCATTCAGGTAATCAAAAGTTTTTTCATACTCTTTAGTTCTATACACCAACATCATTTGTCCTTGATAGCCTCTTACCAGTCCTTTTTGTCCAAAATATTCAATACGTTGGTCATAAATAGAGAACATGGTATCTAAAAAAGCTTCTTTTACAGCTTCATCTTTAGCATTATCTGCTAAACTTTTGTACATAGACGCTCCATTTATATACAAAGATTTTTGTGAACCCGGACAAACTTTGTAAGCTATTTTCCACATCTTTAAAGCTAGTTTAGGATCTGATTTTAAATAATCTTTATAAATAAGATTATTAATACAAGTGATACTGTCTTCGGGAGTTGCACCATACTTACCTTGAGCATTTACATTTATTGAGAACAAAACTCCAAATATTATTATCGCTAGTTTTTTCATTGTGTTTGTTTTTATAGTTATCATTTTAATTATACTTTCGTTTTATAAACCATTTATCATTAATAATTATACCTACGTTAAAGTTGACAAAATTTTCTTTTATCATTCCATTCGTATTATTTCCTCTTTGCCCGTATTCTATTCCTAAGTTTAATGTAGGTACTGACGTTCCGGTTCTTCTTAATGGCAATCCTGTCCCAAAAGTTATGCCGAATTCATTTATATCATTATTATTAATGGTATAATAAGATGATGAATACCTCACCCCAAACCTGTAAGCTATTCGTTTAAAATAACTTCCAATGTATTCATCGTATTTTGGAATAATTTGAAAACCTGCTGCCATGCTTTGCATTTTGGCATAAGTTACTAAAGAATTATAAGAAGGAATGGTTGTCCAATCAGCTAATCGGTAATCAAAAGCAAGTATCCATTTGTTCTTTTTTTCTAATGAGAAACCCACTGCATATTCTAAGGGCATTTCTATATTTCTTTTAATTCCATTGGTAATTACTACCGTATCTTGAATAGACCCAAAAGTAGCTGAACCAATAAAACTTCTAACAATTCTATTATAATTAGTGTTTAAATCGCGAGCTAAAGAAAGGTTTGCTCCAACTGTAAGTAATAAAGTTTCTTTTTCCGATGTGGTAGAATCAAAACGAGCTATTTTGCGTTGGTACTGAGTGCCAATATCAAAAGCAAAATCGTTGGTAGAAGTTTCATCTAACTCCCATACATTTACTCCTTGAGCAAGATTTCCGAAAACTGTTTTTTTATCAATAGTTGACTGCCCGAAATAAAAATTCGCATTTGCTCCAAATGATAGGGCGTTATTATCATTCATATTTACTTTAAAACCGTTTCCTAAATAAAAACGATTCAACCCACCTTTTCCTGTATTAATCTCGGTTACACTTCCAACAATTTCGTTGGTATAATTAAAAGTATAATCATATCCAATACTTGATACAGGCATTAATCCGGCACTCATTCCCCAAACATTTTGAATAATAGGAAAACCTATTGCCAAAGAAGAAATATAAGGGTTTGTTTGATATTGAGATTGATTTCCATCGCTCATCCAAAGTGAGTTGTTCATAAAATTAAATTCGAAAGTAGTAACAATTAATTCGGAATACGAAGCAGGATTTTGAACATTTAAATTCAAATCTGAACGAAGAGCTACTGCCGTTCCTCCCATAGCAAAGTTTTGAGAAAAATTTTGAGGACGAAGGACTCCCAAACCATATTTGGAATAAGGAGAATTGGTGGTTAATTGTGCCATCAATAAATTACCTACCAATAAAAGGCTAACCAATAACCCAAGGTTTTTAATTTTTCTCATTAAGTTTTAAAATTTGATACAATCCTCTCAGGACTAAAAATTCGTCTGCAAAGATGCGATTTTTTACTTCTAAATCAAACAATTTAAAATCTCCTCCGGTAAGAACTATTTTTAGGTCATTATATTGTTGTTCGTAAGCTGAAATCATTCCTAAAATTTCATACTTGTAACCATTGTAAACCCCTGATAAAATTGAGTTTTTGGTACTATCACCAATTAATTCAACCGATTGATTTTCATATAGTATTAGCGGTAATTTTTGTGTGAATTGATGTAATGCCTTCAACCTCATTTGAAAGCCCGGAGCAATACTTCCTCCGTAATAAATATCATTTTCATCAACAAAATCAAAAGTAACACAAGTCCCCATATCTATCACCAACCTATTGCTCTTAGGATAGCCAGCCATTGCTCCTGCCACCGCTGCTAACCTATCCAAACCTAGCGTTTTTGGTGTTTTATAATGATTTTTAAACGGAAATTGAAGTTGATGATTTAACCAAACAAAAGGTATGTTAATTTTTTGTAAAACTTCATCTATTGCTGCATTATCATCCCTTACAGAACTGATAATGGCACTTTGTAAAAAATATTTTTGATTTATTTCATGAATAATATTCCCTAACAAATCGTTCTGTTTTTGATGGAAAACAAGGGTATCTTCTTCAAATACAGCTAACTTTACAAAAGTGTTTCCTATGTCGATTATCAGGTACATAAAAAATTTAATGTTCGAAATTACAAATTTCAATTAAATGTTTTTGCAGATTAAATTATTTTAATACTTTTGCCGACCACTTAACGGGGTGATGTAGCTCAGTTGGTAGAGCAACGGACTGAAAATCCGTGTGTCGGGGGTTCAATTCCCTCCATCACCACACAAAAACCCGAAAATCAGTTGATTTTCGGGTTTTTTGTTTTTAAGAAGTTCTTTAGCTGGTTGACCCTAGAAAATAAACGACCGTACTTAATGGAGTTAATACATCATTCCAAAAAGCCATAGTGGCAAATGGTTCTGCTGTGCGTTTTCAATATCATCTTTAACTAAAAAAGAATTAGGCAACCCTTCTATTTGTTTATTTGTTTTGTTTTTTCCTCCTATTTCAAATGTGTAATCTCCTACTTTAAAATCGCCTATTGAGGGCAATGTGATTGTTTTTTTATGTTGAAGAAATTGAGACAAAAAGAATGTTTCTCTAATGGTACCAACATTGGTGTTTTCATGAGAAAGTGCGTGTAATAATGATGTGTTATTTAAAAATATTTTATCTGGTTTTTGCAAAACCGAAACACTATTACCCGCAGCACTTAAAAGATTAATTAATTTGGCTTGTTCTAAATAATATAGATAATTTAACATAGTATTTCTATGTATACCCGTTTTCTGAGATAATGCACTAATGTTTGGTTTAAAAGGAACTTGTTGTGCAATAACAACAATTAATTGCAACATTTTTTTTGCATTCCGAATGTCGTACCCTTCAATTTCAGCCATATCGTACTCAACTATTGTACGTACCAATTGATTTATTTTTTGATGAAAAGAATCTTTATTTTCGAGAGCAAAAGGATAATAACCAAACTCCAAATATTCTTTAAAATAAGCTAAAGGTCGAAAATCAGTTGGCAATTGACTCATGTAACTTTTTGATGACGTAAGAATTTCATCAAATGCTATTTTTCTTAAAAAGATATCTTTATTTAATGCTAAATATTCTCTATACGATAAACCATGCAATTCATACATTACTACCCTTCTACTAAGATCTCCTTCTTGCTTTGAGATATCAATAATGGAAGAACCTGTAAAAATTATTTTTAAATCTGGATAAAAATCATACGTATTTTTAACAACTCTTGACCAATCTTTATATTTATGCACCTCATCTAAAACAACAATTTTCCCTCCACCTTTATAGAAAATATCTATAGTATCTGCAAGAGAATTCGTTGTAAAATATAAATCATCTAATGAAAAATAAACTGCTTTTTCAGAAGGTAAATCCTGCTCTTTTAACCATTGTAATAATAGCGTAGTTTTTCCTGTTCCACGAGCACCTTTTATGCCGATTAAACGATTGTTCCAATCAATTTCATTGTATAAATAGCGTTTAAAATCTAGGTTAACTAACCTAATTTGCCTTTCTGAATGGTCATATATTAACATATTATGCACTTTTGAATATGCAAATATAACATAAAATTGTACAACAGATTGTTAATTTATGTCATTTTTAAAATAAACAACATGTAATTAAATTTTTAAGTTATCTTTGTTTTAATGACAAAACATCGACTATTATAACATAAACCATTGTTTTTCTTAATCCTACCAAATATTGAAGCAACTACACATTTTCATTAAAATGCCCATCCGTTATTTTAGAATCATATTGCTTTTTTTGGGGATTTACTCCACCATATTATTAGCCCAAGAAAACAAACGAGCATTCTTCATTGAACCGGAATACATGGTAGGGAAAGTAGTTCCAAACTATCTAAACAAGTTCCCTCCTACTCGTTTACAACAAGGCTTAGCCGTAAATATTGGTTCTTTGAAAACTGATAGCAACAGCACTTGGGCAAAATATTATAACTTCCCACAAACAGGTATCTCTTTATTTTATTCATCTATCGGCAATGAAAAAATTTTTGGAGACGAATACAGCATCATGACTTTTATTGCTTTTAATGTTTTTAATCAGAAAGAAAAACCAATTTATTTTAAATTAAGTTTGGGAGCTGCCTATTTCACTACTTATTATGATAGTATTTCCAACCGAAGAAACGTAAATATCGGTTCACCATTTAAATGGTCTTTTCAAGCCGGAGCTTATAAAACCATTAGTGAAAAACCCGGTATGAATTTAAAATTAGGACTTATTTTTTCTCATGCTTCCAACGGACACACTCAATTACCCAACTTCGGACTAAACTCAGCTTTATTAAGTCTTTCAGCTCAGTTTTATAAAAAGGATTTAACTACTTACCAGCTTACCAACAAAGTTGTAAAACCTGAAAAAAAATCGAAAAGTAGAGATATTGGTATTAGTTATGGCTTAGGGTTTCATGAATATGGCGATAAGGATGGGCCTGTTGGCGGAGAAAAAAAATTAGTACACTCCACTTCTATTTTTACAGGAAAAACCATTAATCATCATTTTAGATGGGGGTACGGAGCTACTTATCGTTATTATGATGTTTATTACCATCAAATTATGACAAGAAACTTAACCGATTATACCGATAGCCCCAAAAAGTATGCTTCCAATTTGGTAGTTCATGCCAATGCCGAACTGTTAATGGGACATATTAGCATGAATGTAGAATTAGGAATAAATGTTTACAAGCCTTTTTACAAACAGTATGAAAAAGATTTTCCGTTAAACAAACAATTTGAAGGGTATATGAAGTTCAAATCTTATTTTAAGAAAGGTTTTTCTACTCGTTTAGGATTGAATTTATACGCCATTAATGCCAATAAATTACCAAAACATAATTTTTATATTGGTCCGTATATTAAAGCCAATGCAGGACAAGCAGATTTTAGCGAACTCTCTTTTGGATACATTTACAGAATAAATTAACCATTGGTAAACCACATAGAAACACAGTAAATATTAAGCCACAAATTTTCACACATTACACAAGTGTTTATTTTTAAAAAGTTTGTATTAACTCAAAAAACATCAAAGATGTTTTTAATTTGTGATAATTAGTGAAATTCTATTTTAATTTGTGTAAGAGAAAATT
>DATGOR010000077.1:0-3849 GCA_035305805.1 Vicingaceae bacterium
GGTAATTGTTTTCCAAATTTTGGCAAAATACCAATGGCAATTGCGGGAAGCACGCATAAAAGAGAGAAAATAAGTGTTATGTATTGACCAATATAATGTGTTTTTGGATAAAATTTAAACTCAATTTGGTGTGTTCCCTCAGGAATTAACAAACCTCTTAATAAGTAATTTACCCTTACAAATGGTACTTCTTTCCCATCAATATAAGCTTTCCAATCTTCGTTACCTTTGTACCAAATTTCTGAAAAAACGGCAAAATTAGAAGCATTGGTAGTCGCTTGGTATTCCATGTTATCAGGATGAAAATTAGTCAATTCTATTTTATTTGCTGAAGAAGGATTGGGGTTGAAAGCAGCTAATTCATCTTTCTTAAATCGTTCATCAACAATAGCGGTGGACGCAGGTGAAAAATCTGTTAGTGCAGCCATTTCTTCATCTGCATTTTTTACCCATTTTATTTCATTTACAAACCATGCCGGTCCGCAAGCTGTTGGATTTTGCTGTAGATTTTCTTGTCCCGGTTGTCCTGTAATAAAGTATTTCGTATTTAACATATTAAACACATTCATATTTCCTTTAGACAAATGGTTTTCAATTAAATCTTGATAACGAATCAATTTTACCGCACTATATCCTCCAACACTATTATGAAAGTAAGAGGTGCTTAAATCGTTAAATGAACTAACGGTAGTATTAAACACACGGTAATAACTTTTATCCTTCATTATTTGATTATCAGCAGCGGTGGCAGTTACTCCTTTAGCGAAAGAACTAGCTCTGGTAAAATCATCCTCGTTAAGGTAACGTTTTCCTACCATCCACATATCCCCCACGATAATGATGGCTAATACGGCTAAAAATGTTTTTTGATCTTTTAATTTTTCATTCACAAACATCCAAATCAATCCAAACACTAACGCAACAATAGCAAACGACCTTAGTGCATCTGATTTTAAAATGGAAATTCTATCTTCTACTAATAAATCAACGTCAATGCCTGATTCGGCAATTTGCCCATCGTAACCACCTTCAAAAGTAAAAAATCCACCACCAAATAACCAAGTAAACAAAGCAATTCCTCCAAGTGTTGCCCCTGAATATATTAGCCCTTTTTTAAGCTGAGCTAATGAAGCTTTTTTAGAAACAATGATATGCAACGCTTTGATAGCACCAAATACTACCGCTATCATTCCTATAGAAAGCCACATAGACGGTGTTCTAAATTTATTATAAAGTGGAACATGATTAAAGAAAAACTCATTGATTACCAAAAAGTTTTTTCCCCACGAAAATAATATAGAAAGTATGAAAACACCTAAAAATGCCCATCGAATTTTGTCTGTTGATATAAAAAACAACAGTAAAAATAAAAATATAATTGCCGCTCCCATATAAGATGGACCGGTAGTAAAAGGTTGGTCTCCATAATACAATGGAAGGTTTTTAACATAGTTGATAGCTTGGTTTTTAGGCACTCCTTTTTCCACCAACGATTGGTAAGTTGCTGAATTTTCATCTAATTTACTACCACTTGCAAAAGCTCCAGGTATAAAGAGGTTAAGCGTTTCTGACTTTCCATAACTCCATTGCATGGCATAATCTAAATCTAACCCACTACCTTGTTTTACCCCTTCTTTAGTAAGTTCCGATTTGCCTCCTCTAATAGTTTCTTTACTGTATTCTAACGTGGACCATAGAGAGGCTGTATTGGCTAATACTCCAAACAAACCAAATACTAATAAAACTCCGGAAGTCTTAAAAAACTGTGGCAAGGTTTTGTTTTTTAAAGCATCAACAAAATAAATGATAGCAATAATTAAAATAATGTAGAAAGAATAATAGACTATTTGAGGGTGGTTAGAATAAATGGCAACACCAGAAAATAATCCTACCAATGCACCTCCTTGCAACCATTTTCCTTTATAAGCAATTATAATTGAAGCAATTAATGGCGGAATAAAAGCCAAAGTGGTCATTTTGGTAGAGTGTCCTGCTTCTATGGAAAGCATAAACCAGGAAAAAAGTCCGTAAGCTAATGCTCCTAAAAGACTTATTTTAATGTCGTACCCCATAATGCTTAACGCAAAATACCCTCCTAACAGTAAATAAAACCATAACCACATACTTTTGGGCAATACTTTTTGTGGTGATAAGAATACACTTAAAACGTTGGTAGAAGTACGGTAAGCAATCTGAAACAACGGCATTCCTGAAAACACTCTACTTGTCCATAAAATTTGTTCTCCCTTTTCTTTATATTCTCTGTATTGTTCACCAGCTGCATAAGCACTTACCTGATCGTGGCTTAGTATTTTTTTTCCGTTAAGTTCCGGATAGAAATAAACTGCTGCAACTACAAACAAAATGAGTACTGCTAATAAATGTTTTAAAATGGGTTGGAAATTTTTCATGTATTAAAATTTAAACTTAAAAACAACTTCAATTTGAATTATTGGCTAAAATTAACCACTTTGAACAAAAGACAAAATAAAAGCTTGAAAAATTGCAAACTTAAAAAGCAACCTAGCAAAAATGTAAGAAATTAATAGCTAACTAAAGTTTGCCATTAATTCATCTTTTTCCTCACTTTCATATTGATAAGTTCTACCACTAAAGAGAAAAATACTGCAAAGTAAATGTAGCCTTTAGGTACTTCATAATGTACTCCTTCTATCAGCAACATAAAACCAATTAGGATAAGAAAAGACAACGCCAATACCTGTAACGTGGGTTGATTATTAATAAAGTTGCTAATGGCTTTGGCAAAAATCATCATCACAATAATGGAAATTATTACCGCAATAACCATCAGAATTATTTTGTCTGTTAAACCTACAGCTGTTAAAATAGAATCAAAAGAAAAAATAATGTCTAACATCACAATTTGGAAGATGGCTCCGGCAAATGAAGTGATTGCTTTATTATTTTTTTCTCCTTCAACTTCGTGCTGCATCATTTTATGATGAATTTCTGAAGTACTTTTTGCAATTAAAAACAAGCCTCCTATTACCAAAATAATATCTCTCCAACTCAGTTTAAACTCATACAATTCAATTACAGGTTCGGTTAATCCAATTAAAATAGTTATACCAAAAAGCATTATAATTCTAACAATTAAAGCTAAGCTTAACCCAACAAAACGAGCACTTTTTTGTCGTTCTTCAGGTAATTTTCCAGCAACAATAGAGATGAAAATAATGTTATCTATCCCCAATACAATCTCTAAAAAAGTTAAAGTTAGTAGTGCTATCCAAGTGTCTAGTTGTAAGAAAATTTCCATAGTTTGCTAAAAATTAATTTTAACCAAAATTAGCCTAATTTTACTAACTTTACTTTTTCATTAATCTCTTTTTTTTGATTCTGAATTTATTTTTAAGTGTAAAAGATATGATTAAAAAATTGTTATAACTTACCCCCTATCCCCCTCTCTTTTGAGAGAGAGGGAACAGTTATCGCAAGATAACTTGGGGGTGAGTTGAAATTAGCTTACTGTTAATATTTTACTTTCAGATTAAATTATAATTATGCGATTTCTCTCTCTTCTTATCATTGTCTTTATATCTATTAATGGATTTGCTCAAAATGCTGCCATTAATTTTGATTTGCAAGCAGCCATCAAAAAATACCACAACACTGATAAAAAAATCACTTTAATGGTAAAGGGAGATGTGGCTCAGATAAAATCATTTGTTATTGAAAACAAAGGTACTTATGGGCTTTCGGCTAAAGGTTTTATTCAGGTAAAACTGCCTGTAAATAAAATTGAAGCTTTTGCCAAAAATAATTTTGTAGAATACATCGAATATACCATCCCTAATTTACAATTACTAAACGACACTATGTTGATTC
>DATGOR010000078.1:0-2577 GCA_035305805.1 Vicingaceae bacterium
TAGCTAATTCATAAACTAACGCCTCTCCTATTCCCGAAGAAGCTCCTGTAACCCATATTACTTTGTTTGTTATATCCATGTAGCAAAAATAGTGATTAATATTTTTCTCTAAGAGCTTCAAAAACAGTTGCAACAGCAGGACATATTTCTGTGTTTTTTAGCGATAAATCTAAAATCTGATAAAATCTTTTTCGGTTGGTATGAGGATATTCTCTACAAGCTGCCGGTCGGCTTTCATAAACCATGCAGTAATTTTCATAATCTAAAAACGGGCAAGGAGCAGTATTTAATACATAATCTCCTACTTCATCCAAATGTAAATATTGAGCAACAAAAGCTGAAGGCTTCATTTTTAGATGTTTTGCCAATCTGTCTATATCTCTATCATAAAAAATGGGGCTAGTGGTTTTACAACAATTAGCACATTGCAGGCAGTCTATATTTTCAAAAGCAGCATCATGAGCATCGTGTGCATTATCATCTAAATTTTTTGGTTTGCTTTTTTTAAGCTTTTTAACCAAAAGTTGATTCTCTTTTTTATGCTTTTCGGCTACTTCCAGTTTTAATTTCAGACTACTATTCATGCGGCAAAAGTAATTAAACAATTAAAAATGATGTGTTTATTTTATCGAACCAATTTTTAGTTAATATTAACAAGCAGCATGAAAGGAATAATAAAAACTACCAAGCTTTAATGCTTATTTTTGCAAACAGTTAGATTATATATCCTCCAATGACACTTTTATTAATTTATTTATTCATTGCACTTTTTGTATCATTTTTATGCAGTATTGCTGAAGCCGTTTTGTTGTCAACCCCCATTTCTTTTTTAAAATCTGAAAAAGATAAAGGCAACAAAGGTGCTAGTTCAATGATTAAGCTAAAAGAAGATATCGATAAACCACTATCTGCCATTTTATCCTTAAACACCATGGCTCATACTATTGGAGCTGCAGGTGTTGGTGCTCAGGCTACCATAGTTTTTGGCGAAGCTTATTTCGGAGTAGTATCTGCAGTGCTTACCATTCTTATTTTGGTAATCACCGAAATTATTCCAAAAACATTAGGAGCTAATTTTAGCAGAGAATTAACAGGCATCATTGCACAAGTAATTTCGGTGATGATTTTCTTGACTTATCCATTGGTAATAGTTTCATCGCTGCTCACTAAAATGCTTTCTCGCGATAAAAGTGAATTAACCACCAGCAGAGAAGAAATTTCTGCACTGGCAAGCATTGGCACACAAGAGGGAATTTTTGCCGATAAAGAAAATAAAATTATTCAAAACCTCATTAAGCTCAAAAGCATTAAAGTTTCTCAAATAATGACACCAAGAGTAGTGGTGGTTACCGCAAGTGAAGAGATGACTTTGCAAGAGTTTTTAAAAAATAAAGAGTTTTTGTATTTCTCTAGAATTCCGGTGTATCAAAAAAACAAAGAAAATATTACCGGCTATGTTTTTAGGGCCATGGTTTTTGAAAAACTTGCTGAAGACCAATTTGATTTAAAGCTTAAAGACATTAAAAGAGATATTATTACGTTTCATAAATCGATTACTTTGTTTAGTGCTTGGGACAAAATGCTATCAAAACACGAGCATATTTCCTTGGTAATAGATGAGTATGGCGGAATGGAAGGAATTACCACCTTGGAAGACATCATAGAATCGCTACTTGGCTTTGAAATCATTGATGAAAAAGACAAATTTGATGATATGCAGCGTTTTGCAATTGACCGTTGGAAAAACAAACAAAAAAAGTACGATTTGCTTAAAAAAAGCGATGAACTAGGATCAGAGAGTGAAAACAACCCACCCAATACATCAACCAATTAATTATGCAGGCAGAGTTTATTCTTTATGTTGCTAATCAAGAAGAGAGCAAGTGTTTTTATGAGCAATTATTAAACATAAAACCATCTTTGCATGTGCCGGGCATGACTGAATTTCAACTTTCGGAAAGCACTAAATTAGGGTTGATGCCTGAAAACGGTATTGCTAAAATTTTAGAAAACGCAACACCTCATCCTAATACGGGAAATGGAATTCCTCGTTGTGAATTGTATTTAAAAGTAAAAAATGCCAACGAATATATGGAAAGAGGAATACAGCTTGGAGCAAAATTGATTAGTCCGATGCAACAACGAGATTGGGGCGACAAAGCAGGCTACCTAGCCGATAAAGATGGACACATCATAGCGTTTGCAGAAAAGTAACTATTGTATTTAATGTAAAAATTTTTCTGATGGGTGGTAACCTTACAAATTCCCAGACAGTATTACCACTTTCCTTAAATAATCTATTTTAATCATACCTTTGTTGCGATGGATCAACTTTTTAAAATATTTAAAGTGGATGAAGCGGAAGCTGCTAAAATAAGTGCTTCGCCCGATGAACCACATCACCATAATTTTGAAGAACTGATTATTGGTATGGAAGGTCAATTAGAACATTTTATTGATTTTAAAACAACTACTCTCGATGCTCCCTTAGTAAGTTTTGTAACCAAAGGAAAAGTGCACCGAGTTATTCCAAAAATAAAAAACAAAAAATGCAACATGTGGGTACTTCGCTTTAAA
>DATGOR010000079.1:0-12010 GCA_035305805.1 Vicingaceae bacterium
AGACTCCGTATTATCGATGATAAACGTAGTGCCGAATCCCTACTATGCGAACTCAGAATATGAAACCAGTAAGCTAGACAACAGAATAAAGATAACCAACTTACCGGAGGAATGTACCATATCGATATACAATGTAAACGGCACCTTGATGAGAAGATTTAACAAAGCCGATCCAAAGACAAGTTTAGATTGGGATTTGAAAAACTTTGCAGACATACCGGTAGCCGGAGGAGTATATTTAATACACGTAGAAGTACCTGAAATAGGAGAAAGAACATTAAAATGGTTTGGTGTTATTAAACCAACTGATTTGAATGGTTTTGGGTTTTAATGATAATAAATAAAAAGAAAGATAAATTTTTTAGATATAAATTATGAGAAAAACTAAAGTATCTATTGTAGTAACAGCGATAATTTTATCAGCTGCTACTACTATGTATGCCGGAAATAAAGATAGAGCCGGAGAGGCAGGAGCGTCCCAAGTATTAATAAACCCTTGGACAAAAAGTGTTGGATTTGGAGGTGCAAACTCTGCTTCTGTAGTTGGTCTTGAAGCAATGGGATTAAACATTGCAGGAATGGCATTTACCAATAAAACGGAATTACTTTTTACCTACAAAAATTACTTGTCAGGCAGTGATATTAATATTAATTCATTTGGTTTTTCGCAAAGAGTAAGTGAAACCGGAGTTATAGGTATGAGCGTAATGTCTATGAATTTTGGTGATATTGATATCACAACAGTTGACTTGCCAGAAGGTGGAATAGGTACATTTTCTCCTAGTTATCTAAACTTAGATTTTGGTTATGCACAAACATTTTCTAATAGTATATCAGGGGGTATGTCTGTTAAAATAATTAGTGAATCTATATCAAACGTTTCGAATAGAGGATTTGCTTTTGATGCAGGTATTAGATATAAAACTGGAGAAAATGATAGAATGAAGTTTGGTATTGCATTAAAGAATGTTGGTCCCACTATGAGACCATCTGGAGACGGACTTTCTTTTACAATGGAAGATATGTCAACAGGTTCACCTATTACGGTGTCTAAAAACCATAGAGTAGCAGACTTTCAATTACCATCTCTTTTGAACATAGGTGTTTCTTATGATTTTTATATTGCACCCTCAGTAGATTCGGTTAGTAAAGAAATTAGCTCCATGCACAGAGTAACTGCTGCTGGTAATTTTACTGCAAATTCTTTTGGAAACGATCAATATAAATTTGGAGTTGAGTATGCATTTAAAGAAATGTTTATGGTTAGAGGAGGTTACACGATAGAACAAGATACTTGGTTTGACAGTGAAAAAAGAATAACTGCATTCACAGGGCCGGCTTTTGGTGCTTCTGTAGTTGCTCCGCTAGGTAAAAGTGGTTCAACTTTTAGTTTTGATTACGCATACCAAACCACTGAGAATTTTGATGGAACTCATAGCATAGGAGTTAGATTAAATATGTAAGAAATATAAAGAAATAGAATCACATTTAAAGAGAGAACTCCATTGTGAGTTCTCTTTTTAGCATTATAAAGGTTAGAAATTATGTCACAAGTTAATTATTATACAAAAGAAGGTTTAGAGAAATTAAATCAAGAGTTACATCAACTAAAAACAGTTGAACGCCCAAAAATATCAGCTCAGATTGCTGAAGCTAGAGAGAAGGGTGATTTGTCAGAAAATGCAGAATATGATGCTGCAAAGGAAGCACAAGGTTTGTTAGAACTTAAAATTACTAAACTTGAAAACATTATTGCTAATGCTAGAATTATTGATGAATCTCAATTGGATACATCAAAAGCATTAATTTTATCTAAAGTTAAAATTAAAAATGCAGCTAACGGAGCTATTATGGAATACACCTTAGTTTCAGAGAAAGAAGCTGATTTAAAAGCCAAAAAAATATCCGTAAATTCTCCAATTGGTGAAGGATTGTTAGGGAAAAAAGTAGGTGATGTGGTGGATATAAAAGTACCAACAGGTACGGTTAAATTTGAAGTCATAGAAATTTCTAGATAATGAGTTCCATTTTTACCAAAATAATTAACGGAGAATTACCAGCTTATAAAGTAGCTGAAAATGAAAAGTTTTTAGCTTTTTTAGATATTTCTCCTATAGCAAAAGGGCATACCCTTGTTATTCCTAAAACTGAAGTAGATTACATATTTAACATTGAAGATGAATTACTTGCTGAAATGTGGTTGTTTGCAAAAAAAGTAGCTCTTAAAATTGAAAATGCTATTCCTTGTCAACGAGTAGGTGTTGCCGTAATTGGATTGGAAGTACCTCATGCACATATCCATTTAGTACCTATCAATCATGTAGGAGATATTAATTTCTCTCAACCCAAACTCTCTTTTACCCAAGAAGAGATGAAAGATATTTGTGATAAAATAAGTAATGCGTAATTAAAAAATTCTAGTATCGAATTATTTTAATTAGTAACCAGTTCTTAAATTTATTCTTAATAAATTTGCACTTTTCTTTTTATATCTGTTTCGGTAATGAGTGATCCTATTAAACACGAATGTGGAATTGCCTTTGTTAGGCTTTTAAAACCTCTTGAATTTTATATTGAAAAGTACGGTACATCAATGTATGCATTAAACAAAATGTATTTATTGATGGAAAAACAACATAACAGAGGACAAGATGGAGCAGGGTTAGTGAATATAAAATTTGATGTTGAACCGGGAGACAGATATATAAGTCGTTATCGCTCCAACGATAGCCAGCCCATTAAGCATATTTTTGATAAGGTAAATAATAAGTTTAGAAAAGTTTATAAAAATCATCCTGATAAAATTAAGGATGTGAAATGGTTAAAAAAACATGTACCTTTTACGGGAGAGGTTTTTTTAGGACACTTACGTTACGGAACTTATGGAGGTAATTCTATTGAAAATTGTCACCCTTTTTTAAGACAAAACAATTGGATGACTAAGAATTTAGTAGTTGCCGGTAATTTTAACCTTACCAATGTAGATGAATTATTTGAAATATTAGTAGATATAGGTCAACATCCTAAAGAAAAATCCGATACCGTAACCGTAATGGAAAAAATAGGGCATTTTTTGGATGTTGAAAATCAGGAAATATTTGATAGGTACAAAGCTTTAGGATATTCTAGAAAAGAAATTTCTGCACTAATTGCAAAAGAAATGGACATTCAAAAAATACTTAAAAACTCTGCAGTAGATTGGGATGGAGGTTATGCTATGGCAGGTTTGGTAGGTCATGGTGATGCTTTTGTTCTTAGAGATCCTTCAGGAATTCGTCCGGCATTTTATTATAAAGATGATGAAGTAGTAGTAATTACTTCAGAACGCCCTGCTATTCAAACAGCTTTTAATGTAAAAGTAGAAGATATTAAAGAAATTCAACCCGGACATGCTCTTATTGTAAAGAAAAATGGTACTATTTCTGAAAAACTAGTAAGGGAACCACTTGAAAAAACGCCTTGTTCTTTTGAACGAATATATTTCTCCAGAGGAAGCGATATAGATATCTACAAAGAGAGAAAACAACTCGGAAGAAATATTTGTTCGCAAGTATTAAAAAGTATTGATAACGATTTAAAAAATTCGGTATTCTCTTTTATCCCAAATACTGCTGAAGTTTCTTTTTATGGAATGATGAAAGGGATGCAAGATGAGTTAAATAAAATTAAGCAACAAAAAATTCTTGCGTTAGGAAATAATTTTAATGATGAAGAACTCTGTAAAATCCTTTCATTAAGAAATAGAATTGAAAAAATTGCTATAAAAGATGCGAAACTAAGAACTTTTATCACTCAAGATGACGATAGAAATGACTTAGTTACCCATGTTTACGACATCACCTATGGTTCTGTAAAACCTACTGACAATCTTGTAATAATTGACGACTCTATTGTTAGAGGAACTACATTAAAACAAAGTATCTTACGAATTTTAGACAGGTTAAACCCTAAAAAAATTGTGGTAGTTTCCTCAGCTCCTCAAATACGTTATCCTGATTGTTATGGGATAGACATGGCAAAATTGGGTGATTTTATTGCATTTCAGGCAGCGATTGCATTATTAAAAGATACCAATCAAAATCATATTTTAGAGGAAGTATATAAGAAATGTGTGGAACAACAACATTTACCAAAAGAACAAATTAAAAATTATGTGAAAGATATTTATGCTCCTTTTACTGCTGAAAAAATATCTAAGAAGATAACAGAATTACTTACTCCGGAAAACATGAATGCTGAAGTGGATATCGTTTTTCAAACCATAGAAGGATTGCATGCAGCCTGTCCTAACCATAAAGGAGATTGGTATTTTACAGGCAATTATCCAACACCCGGAGGAAACAAGGTAGTAAACAAAGCGTTGATTAATTATTTTGAAAACAAAAACGAACGTGCTTATTAAATCTCTTTAAAAGGTTTAATAAATTAATTATAAAGTTAAGTTATAAACGACCTATATAAAAGAGTTCTCTTACAAGAGGATGATTAATTAGGGAGTAACATCTGACAGCAGAAAATAAATAAAATATTACAGATGAAACGAGCCATACTTAAAAGTTTAATAAACTGAAGGATGATTTTTGGCGAGTTACATGTGCCGATTTAATAAAATGAATATAAACACATGAAACAATTGATACAAGATTTTACCCAACATCTAAAAAAAGCACTTGAAATTAATGAAAGTACTTCACTTTCTGCTGCTAATAAACCAATAAGTAATGTATTGATTTGTGGATTAGGCGGTTCTGGAATTGGAGCAACTATTATCAGTCAAATTGTTTCCGATGATGCCAATTGCCCAATTGTGGTAAATAAAGATTATTTTATTCCCAATTTTGTGGGTGAAAACACGCTTGTAATCGCTTGTTCATACTCGGGAAACACGGAAGAAACCTTAGAAATGTTAACCCAAGCAGAGCAAAAAAATGCTACCATTGCTTGTATTACTTCAGGAGGAAAATTAGCGGCTATTTCCATTGAAAAAAATTATAACCATATTTTAATTCCGGGTGGACACCCACCAAGAGCTGCTTTTGGATTTGCTTTTCCCGGGTTGTTTCAATTATTACATCATTACAAGGTTATTACATCTAATTACGCAAACGATTTTAACAAAGCTATTGACTTGATTAATAATAATGAAGCAACTTTAGTAGTAGAAGCAAATGCCATTACTGAAAAACTTTACAAAAAAATCCCTGTAATTTATACTTCAGCTCCTTACGAAGGAGTTGCCGTTCGTTTTAGACAACAAATAAACGAAAATGCTAAAATGCTATGTTGGCATCATGTAATTCCTGAGATGAACCACAATGAACTGGTAGGATGGACTAATAAAAATGAAGATTTGGCAGTGGTTATTTTTAGAAATGAAGACGATTATTATAGAAATAAAAAACGAATTGATGTTAATAAAACCGTTTTTCAACAATATACTTCCACCATTATTGAAGTACACTCCAAAGGACAAACAATGCTTCAACGTGCTTTGTATTTAATTCATTTAGGAGATTGGGTTTCTTATTTGTTAGGCACAAAAAATGGAGTAGATATAGTGGAAGTTGATGTGATTACCCACCTTAAAAATGAACTAGCTAAACTTTAACTTCTTATGACAGATTTTAACCCTAATGATGTTGGTGTTGCCAATGGAAATATTTTTGGTTTGCCTTACACGGCAGATGAAAGCGAATTAATTATTATCCCTGTTCCAACAGACATTACCTGCTCTTTTAATAAAGGTACTGCTAAGGCACCTCAAAGAATTGTAGAAGCATCGTTGCAAGTAGATTTGTTTGATATTAATTTAGATAAAGCTTGGGAAAACAAGGTTTATATGTTGCCGGTTAATAAAAAAGAAGCCAAACAACATCGCAAAGTAGGTAAAATTGCTTCTGAAATTATTACTAAATTAGAACAAGGAGAAGCATTAACTGAAGATGACAACGAGATTTTATCTTCCGTAAATGCTTATTGTGAAGAAATAAATAAGCAAGTAAAAGAAACAGCTACTTATTATTTGAAGCAAGGCAAAAAAGTGGCGGTATTAGGTGGTGACCATAATTCACCATTAGGTTTAATACAAGCATTAGCAGAAAAATACGATGATTTTGGAATTTTACAAATTGATGCTCATGCCGATTTGCGTATTGCTTACGAAGGATTTGAGTTTTCTCATGCTTCTATTGCACATAATGCACTTCAATTAAAACAAGTATCCAAATTAGTACAAGTAGGAATTAGAGATGTTTGTCAGGATGAAAAAGATTACATTACCAATTCTAACAGTAGAATTACTACTTTTTTCGATTGGGACATAAAAGCTCAGCAATTCAATGGAAAGACATGGGATAGCATTTGTGAAGATATCATTAGTGCGTTGCCGCAAAATGTATATATCAGTTATGATATTGATGCATTAGACCCCAAGCTTTGCCCCAATACAGGAACCCCGGTGCCGGGCGGATTTGAGTTTGAACAAGTCAATTACTTGATAAATAAATTAGTAGGAAGCAAAAAACACCTTATTGGTTTCGATTTAAACGAAGTGGGTAACCATGATTGGGATGCCAATGTAGGGGCAAGAGTGTTGTTTAAATTGTGTAATTTTATTAAAAAATCAAGTGTTTAAGCCTTTTTAAAATGCTTAAGGATTTTTTTAACCTGATATTTCCTAAACTTTGTGCAGCTTGTAATCATACCTTGCTCCATCACGAAAATACTATTTGTACCCAATGTCAAATAAACTTACCGAAAACCAATTATCATCACCTAAAAGATAACAGCGTTTGTAAGATATTTTGGGGAAGAATAGAAGTAGAGATGGCAACTGCTTTTTACCAATTCAGTAAAAAAAGCAAAGTGCAGCATTTGTTACATCAACTTAAATACAAAGGTAATAAAGAAGTTGGCAGAGTAGCAGGAGAATGGTTCGGTTACGAACTGGTAAAATCTGATTTTTTTCAAAATATTGATGTCATTATTCCTATCCCACTTCATCCTAAAAAGAAAAAAATTAGAGGATATAACCAAAGTGAATGGATAGCCAAAGGACTTGCTGACGCAATGGGCGTAGCATTAGATACACATTCGGTTTACAGGAAAGTACATACCCAAACTCAAACTAAAAAAGCACGTTACGACCGTTGGGAAAATGTAAACTCCATTTTTGGCATACATCACCCGGAGAAGTTAAAGAACAAAAGTGTACTGATAGTGGATGATGTAATAACCACCGGAGCTACCATAGAAGCCTGTGCAACCGATTTAAAAGCTTTAGGTTGCAAAATTTATGTGGCTGTTTTAGCTGCTGCGTAAGGGATATTAAAAATTATGATTATACCCTACACTAAACTCTAAAAAATCGGCTATCCCCATGTTGGTATTCACATAAACGCCTAAAAACAAATTGCTTTTCGGCAGTGCGTTGGTGTTTTTAGCATACAAGTTTAACCCTTTGCGAGTAGATAAAATTTGCCTCAAAGTGGAAATAACACCTTTTGAAGGATGGTGGTAATTAAAATAGGGCTTGTACAAATTAAACTCCAGTTCTAAATCTAATCCCACGTGTCCCATAAGGTATTCGTTATTGATGAACAAAATAAAATTAGAGGCTTGTAAAGTAGGGTCGCCATTTAATTTTTCGCCTCTGTTGGCAGATAAATCGTTGTAATAATGTTGATAAAAACGATAGGTGAAACCAGCACTTAATTTAGCATGGTGATTAAAAGTATAGCCGTAACCTAATGAAGCAGAATGTACCGGTTGATTAATTCCTTGAACAGGTCCTTCATTCTCGCTTTGCTCGTGATACCCCAAACCGTATCGGAATTTAATAAATGATGCTTTTGATGAAGAAACTGCTTTGTTAATGGTTGGTCGGGGAATTTTTGGGTGTTCAAAAAATTGCCCGGAAATACCTATTAGCAAGGAATTCATTCCTTTGTTGGGGAGTTTAACATGGCTATTGGATTGGTGAGCTAAACCTACACCAAGTTTTAAAGAAAACTTTTCTTTTGAAAGGATTTCTCGCTGTAAAGCAATTCTAAAATCCCAAGTAAATGGAGCACTAACAATAATGTTTTCAGGGTTATTAATAGGATCGTAAGTTTGGTCGAAATAAGAAATTCCCAACCCCAATTTTAGCTGGTACAAGTGGCTGCTTTTCCTAAAAACATTAAAAGCAATAAAGCGTGCTAAGCTAATTTGGTTGCCAAAGATTTTATTATTACCAAAATTAGAATAATTCAAGCTAAAGCCAATATCCGGAAATTGATAATGCTTAACCCATGAAGTAGTATCGCTAATGCGGTTGCCAAAAGACAGGCTCAGCGTATTTTGCATGGTGTTTTTTGGGAAGTTGTCAAAAAAATTAGGAATAATTTTTCCGGCAGCATATTCCCCTTCATAAAAAAAGTTTTTTTCGTCCTGCTTTTCTTGGGCGTGCAAGAAAAAAGGAAAACTTAAAAAGAGGAAGAATATTAGCCTAATTTTCCGTGGCATTGCTTGTATTTTTTTCCGCTTCCGCAAGGACACAAGTCATTTCTACCTACTTTTTTTTCTACTCTTACAGGTTGTGCTTTAGGTTTTTCTTGCTCTTGAGGCTGACCACTTCCGCTTACCGTATCAGGTCGGCTGGTTTGTAACTTATCCATATCTGATTTAGTGGGTTCGGGAGCTTCTTTCGCTTTTATTTCTCCGTCTTTAGGTTTGGGTAAGCCGCATTTCATCAAGAAACTACCTATTTCTTTGTTAATTTTTAGCAAAACACCTTGAAACAATTTAAATGCTTCGAACTTATAAATTAGTAATGGATCTTTTTGCTCGTGTACAGCATTTTGAACAGATTGTTTCAAATCATCCATTTCTCTTAAATGTTCTTTCCAATTGTCATCAATAATGGCTAAAATCACACCTTTTTCGATGGATTTAATTAACTCTTGACCATGCGTTTCATAAGCTTTTTTTAACGGAGTAGGAACATTTAAACTTTTAATGCCATCGGTAATAGGAACTAAAATATTCTCGTAAGTAGCTCCCTGATTTTCATAAACATCTTTAATTACCGGGAAAGCCATTTCTGCCAAAGCATCCGATTTTCTTTTGTAGAAATCATAAGCCAATTCGTGAATTTCTTCAACCAATTCTTGAGCATTACCTTCCAAAAAGGCTTTTTCATCAAACGGACTTTCAATAGATAAATATCGAATAAGTTCTAATTTGAAGTTCTCAAAATCACGCATTTCTTGGTTTTCTTCCACAATTGCTTCAGAAATATCATAAATCATGTTAGAAATTTCTACACCTAAACGCTCTCCAAACAATGCCTTTCTTCTTTTGGTATAAATAACTTCACGTTGAGCGTTCATAATATCATCGTACTCCAACAATCTTTTACGGATGCCAAAGTTGTTTTCTTCTACTTTTTTCTGTGCCCTTTCAATGGACTTACTTACCATTGAATGTTGGATAACTTCACCTTCTTCAATCCCCATTCTATCCATCAATTTAATGATTCTTTCAGAATTAAATAAACGCATTAAATTATCCTCCAACGAAACAAAAAACTGAGAAGAACCGGGGTCTCCTTGTCTTCCTGAACGACCTCTAAGCTGTCTGTCCACCCTTCTGGAATCATGTCTTTCGGTGCCTATAATTGCCAAACCTCCGGCTTCTTTAACACCTTCCCCTAATTTAATATCAGTACCTCTACCTGCCATATTGGTCGCAATGGTTACAGCACCTTGTTTACCAGCTTCAGCTACAATTTCTGCTTCTCGTTGGTGGAGTTTGGCATTTAACACATTATGTTTAATACCTTTCATTTTAAGCATTCTGCCTAACAATTCAGAAATTTCTACCGAAGTAGTTCCTACCAGTACAGGTCTTTTTTGTCCCACCAAGTGTACAATTTCATCAATAATGGCATTGTATTTTTCTCGTGTAGTTTTATATACTAAATCTTCGTGGTCTTTTCGTTGGATAGGTCTATTAGTTGGAATAGTTACAACATCTAATTTGTAAATATCCCAAAATTCTTGAGATTCTGTTTCGGCAGTACCCGTCATACCCGAAAGCTTATGGTACATACGGAAGTAGTTCTGAAGTGTAACGGTAGCATACGTTTGGGTAGCCGCTTCAACTTTTACATTTTCTTTGGCTTCTATAGCTTGGTGAAGTCCGTCAGAATAACGTCTTCCATCCATAATACGCCCTGTTTGTTCGTCAACAATTTTTACTTTGTTGTCCATTACTACGTATTCCACATCTTTTTCGAACATGGCATACGCTTTTAAAAGTTGATTGATGGTATGAACTCGTTCGGCTTTTACGGCATAATCTTGAATTACTTTGTCTTTTTCGGCAAGTTTGTCTTTTTCGGAAGCAGTGTTTTTTTCAATTTTTGCTACTTCACTACCAATGTCCGGAAGGATAAAGAAGTTAGGGTCATCTCCTGTTCCGGTAATTAGGTCAATACCTTTGTCGGTAAGTTCTACAGAGTTAGTTTTTTCATCAATTACAAAAAACAATTCGGCATCCACTTTAGGCATATTTTTGTTTTGCTCTTGCATGTAAAAGTTTTCTGTTTTTTGCAAGATAGCTTTTATTCCATGTTCACTTAAGAACTTAATTAATGCTTTATTTTTTGGCAATCCTCTATGAGCTCTTAAAAGTGCCATTCCACCCTCTTCCAAAGCTTCTTTACTTAGTTTTTCATCGTTAATGGCTGGCGATAATAATTTTTTTGCTTGAGCTAAAGCGTTGGTAACAAAAGTTTTTTGAGCAGCAACTAGTTTTTCTACTCTTGGTTTCAATTCATGGAACTCGTGTTTATCACCTTTGGGTGTTGGACCTGAAATAATTAAAGGCGTTCTGGCATCATCAATTAATACAGAATCTACCTCATCAACAATAGCATAGTGATGTTTTCGCTGTACTAAATCCTCGGGAGAACGTGCCATGTTGTCCCTCAAATAATCGAAGCCAAATTCATTGTTGGTTCCGTAAGTAATATCGGCAAGGTAGGCTTTTCTTCTTTCAGGAGAATTAGGTTGGTGTTTATCGATACAATCAACAGTAAACCCATGGAACTCAAACAAAGGAGCCATCCATTCACTGTCTCGTTTTGCCAAATAATCATTCACTGTAACCAAATGAACACCTCTTTCTGCTAGTGCATTAAGATAAACAGGAAGTGTTCCAACAAGTGTTTTACCTTCACCGGTCATCATTTCAGCAATTTTTCCCTGATGCAATACCGAACCTCCAATTAACTGAACATCGTAGTGTACCATGTCCCACGTAATTTCAGAACCGGCTGCCAACCAAGAGTTGTAATAAATGGCTTTGTCGCCATTAATTTCTACATTCTCTTTTAAAGCAGCAATGTCTCTATCCATTTGGCTTGCAGTAACTTCTAATGATTCGTTTTGAGCAAATCTTCGAGCGGTTTCTTTCATTACGGCAAATGCTTCGGGTTGAATTTCTAATAAGGCTTCTTCAATAAGGGTAAGCACTTGCTTATCTAGTTCATCAATTTCAGCATAAATTTTTTCTTTCTCCACAATAGATAACGAAGCGTCTTCATCAATTTTTTGCTTTAATTCAGTTATCTGTTGCTCAACACCACTGGTTTTTTCTTTAATTTTTTCTTTGAAATAAAGCGTTTTTGCTCTTAACTCATCATTGCTTAGTGAGCTTAATTGGGGAAATATAGCGGCTACTTTTTCAATTATTGGAGATAATTCTTTGATATCTCTTTCTTTTTTACTTCCTAAAAATGTTTTTAGTATTTTTCCTAATAATCCTTCTGCTGACATTATTTGTTTTTATTTTGTTTCGCTTTGGTTGTCAAATAGATTACCAAAGTGTTGACTTTATTGATTTTCTGTCATATTGACTTACTTGAACCGACAAATTTAGCTAATTATACTTTATATGGTACTTTTTAATAGGAAAGTTGGCGTAAAATGTTTTACCAACGAAAACGGAAGTATTTTATATTTAA
>DATGOR010000080.1:0-3489 GCA_035305805.1 Vicingaceae bacterium
CTCAATGCAGGAATTTTACCGGTTGGTGTTTATACCTACACTGCTACCACTTCTTTTAACAATGAAAATTACGAAGTGAATGGTCAACTTCAAATCGAACAAGTATTGGTAGAACTCAACCAAACTGTTGCTAATTTTCAGCTACTTAAAAACTTATCAGAAAAATTTAACGGCAAGTTTTTTAACCAAAATGAACTTTCAACCATTGGAGGTCATATTAAAAACAATACCGCTATTACACCAATTATTTACGAAGAAACATCTATAAAAGAGCTCATTCATTTAAGATGGTTGTTTTTTTTAATTATTGGCTTACTTGCTTTAGAATGGTTTATAAGAAAACGAAATGGAGCTTATTAATACTTAAAAATCATGAAAAAATCATTTTTTAAAATATTGGCAACCATCAACAAGGCAATATTACCGAGCTATACCAAACAACGCTTAGATTTATCAAAAGCTACCAAATTTCAATTAGCAATATTCGGCTGGAGGGTTTATGTTACCAAAAGAGCGTTGTAATTAACGTCAATTCAATCTAACTAAAGCATTTTTAAAACCACATAGACAGATGGTTTTATAAACCGTGGTACATTTAGAAGCATTTTCAATAAAAATAGTGTCAGTTCGAGTTTTTTCGCAGAAAAAAGTATCGAGAACACACTTTTTTATGGAAAATTTATGTTCTCGATACTAATTTCATTCATTTCAATCATGAAATTAACTCGAACGGACAAATTTTCTTCCAAATGCATCAAAATTTTTTATAGAATATTTTAAACCAACTTATTAGTTTAACAATAGTTAATTCTCCGATATGTCGGAGAAAACTATGTGTTACCTTGTGCTTTCTTTAAACAGCCTTTTTGTAAAAAAATGCTATGTATCTATGTGGTAAATAGTTATTGTAAATCTCAGGTTTATCACTCTTCGCAATCGTAAATTTTCTCTACATTTTTAAACACTATTTTCTTGTGAGTTGCCGGAAACTCAATGATTTCATAAGGGTACGAAATCATGGAGGTAGTTACGCAGTTATCGTTAGGAATATTTTCTTCAGCAATAATCATCAAATTATTTTCATGCTCGGTTACTGAAGCAACTTTTACAGAAAAACCGCCATTATTTCTTTCTCCTATAGCTACCAATACCACTACCGAAGTTTCAAAATTGATTTTTGGTAACGGTGGTTTTTTCATGAAATTAGAATACGCTTCATTCCATATTTCCTGAAGTTTTTCTTCCGATTTTACCACCACATTTTTTTGTTCTAAAAAACCCCCATTATTTCCTTCAGCTAAAGTAGTAAAGGAAATTTCTTTAAAGCCACTCGGTGAACTTGTTTCGTGGTTGGTATCTTGTTCCGTAGAATTTTTACTCCTATTTTCAGTAGTGCTTTGTGTAGGTTTGCATGATAAAAACATAACACCTATCAAAAGGTAAATAAGCTGTTTCATAATTTCTATTTTAAACAATTCAAATATTTTTTTATAGTAGTTTCCAAACCAAAATAAAGTGCATCGCAAATCAGGGCATGCCCAATGGATACTTCTTTTAAATAAGGAATATTGCTTTTAAAATAAGTCAAGTTATCTAAGTTTAAATCGTGCCCGGCATTAATTTCTAATCCCAATTGATGTGCCAATTCTGCTGCCTTAACATAAGGAGCAACTGCAGCTGCTTTGTTTGCTGCAAATTCTTCAGCATAAGGACCTGTGTATAATTCAATACGCTTCGTTCCTGTTTCAACAGCATTTTCAATATTGGTAAGTTGGGTATTTACAAAAATAGAGGTTCTGATGTTGGCTTGGTGAAAGGTAGCAATCACCTCTTTTAAAAAATCTTTTTGTTTAACCGTATCCCAACCAGCGTTAGAAGTTAGCACTCCAGGAGGGTCAGGAACTAAGGTTACCTGTGTAGGTTTTACTTCCAACACCATATTAATAAATGCTTGACTTGGAAAACCTTCTATATTAAATTCTGTAGTAACTATCGGGCTTAAATCATAAACATCTTTGTATCTAATATGTCTTTCATCAGGACGTGGATGAACGGTAATTCCTTCTGCTCCAAATCGCTCACAATCTTTTGCTACTTGCACTAAGTTGGGCAAATTTCCTCCACGAGCATTTCTTATGGTGGCTACTTTATTTATGTTTACGCTTAACTTTGTCATTGCATAATTTTTGTACTTTTACACTTTATCTTTTTGCTGCTATTAAAACAGCTAACTTGGTAAGACAAAAGTAGAAACAATTTTTGATTATGATAGCTTCTCAATTAATAACTTATGAAATACCGCCATTAAAACTTAACGATAATGGTTCTCGTGCATTAGATTGGATGGAAGAGTTTAAAGTTACCGAGCTTCCGGTGGTAGATAATGGCAAATATTTAGGACTGATTGAAGAAACTCAATTGCTAGACAGAAGTAATATTGACGATAAAATAGGTTCGTACAATTTGATGTTTAAAAAGCCTTTTGCTCACGAAAATCAACATGTTTTTGAAATCATTTCTTTAATCGTTCAAAACGATATTGATTTATTGCCCGTACTGGATGCCAATGAAAAATTTTTGGGGATTATTACTATCAACAGCGTTTTAAAATTTTTCTCTGAAACAGTTTCCATTGCTAATCAAGGAAGTATCATTACGTTAGAATTAAATATTAATGATTATTCACTTGCCGAAATTGCCAAAATGGTTGAGTCTGATAATGCTAAAATTTTGGCCTCGTTTATTACTTCTCACCCCGATTCTACCAAATTAGAGGTAACGCTAAAAATCAATAAAAATGAAATTACAAGAATTTTAGCTACGTTCGAGAGGTTTAATTATGTGGTTACCGCTTCTTATAACGAAACCGATTACCAAAAAGATTTGCAAAATCGCTATGATGAATTCATGCGATTTTTAAACACTTAATATGTCTTTTCATTTTATTCCCAAGCATTTTTTTTTCCTAATTCTTTTATTCATTATTGGTAAAAGTATTATTGCTCAAAATATTGCGGATTCCGTTTATATTGTTTCGGAAATAAAAATAATTGGTAACAAAACCACCAAAAAACACATTATTGAAAGAGAGTTTCCTTTCCAACTGAATGATACTATCCCGAAAAACAAGCTAAATTACATCAAGGAGCGAACGCAGAGTAACTTAATGAACACCTTGCTTTTTAACTTTATTACCATAGAAGTAGTTCACTTTACCGACACCTATATTGCTATTTATATAACTGTTGAAGAACGTTGGTATTGGTGGCCTGTACCAATTTTTGAAGTACAAGAAACCAATTTTAATACTTGGTGGGAAACTAAAAATTTTGATCGAGCCAACTACGGAATGTACGTTGCCAAAGAAAATTTTAGAGGAAGAAAAGAACGTTTAGTTTTCAAAGCACAAGGTGGATACACCGAAAAAGCTGAATTTCGTTACCATGTACCTTACATCAACAAAAAACAAACACAAGGGTTCATGGTAGG
>DATGOR010000081.1:0-8357 GCA_035305805.1 Vicingaceae bacterium
CATAACAAATCTATTATCTGTTGTACTGGGGTAAGGATTTCTGGCTTTAAACCCAGGTAAAGTCCAGTTTCTTAACAAATAAGTAAAAGACATACCATGAGCAGCACATAAAACTCCAAATTCAAAAGTTACAGGAACAAATGAAGGAATATTATCCCAAAGTGAAAAGTTGGGTTTTCCACCAATGTTCATTGGCCAATCTTGAATCATGAAATACCACATTCCGGTAAGAGCTAAAGATACCCCAATCATCCCATAAATAAATGCAGTAATTGCGATTCTAGTTCTTTTTAATCCGATTACCGGATCTAAACCGTGTATTGGAAAAGGAGAGAATACATCTCTAATATGAATTCCTTTTGAAACAAGATGTTTTGCACTTTCTAAAAGTACATAGTCATCATCATAAATTGCATATATTTTTTTATCTGCCATAACTTTTAAGTTTCTGCTTTTATATTATTTTTTTACAGGATGAAGTTTTTTAAATTCTTCATCAGACATGTTTTTGTATTTTTCTCCTGAAGATTTCAGTATTGTTTTCAATTCATTTAATGCCAGTACAGGGAAGTATCTTAAGAATAGTAAGTAGAAAACACTAAACAAACCTAATGTGCCAATAAATACTCCTATATCTACCCAAGTTGGATAGAACATAGACCAACTTGATGGCAAGTAATCTCTATGAACTGACGTTACTATAATTACAAATCTTTCGAACCACATACCTATGTTTACTACAATAGACATAATGAACGTAAATGATAAGTTAGTTCTTAATTTTTTCCACCAAAACAAATGTGGAGAAATAACATTACAAGTCATCATTGACCAATATGCCCAAGCATAAGGCCCTGAAAATCTATTAATAAACGCATAAGATTCATATTCTACTCCGGAATACCAAGAAATAAATAACTCTGTAAGGTACGCAACTCCTACGATAGAGCCTGTAACAATAATAATAATGTTCATGTACTCAATATGTTTAATAGTAACATATTTTTCTAGGTGCATTACTTTTCTTACTATAATCATTAATGTTTGTACCATTGCAAAACCAGAGAAAACTGCCCCAGCTACGAAATAAGGAGGAAAAATAGTGGTATGCCAACCAGGAATTACTGATGTAGCAAAATCCATAGATACAATTGAGTGTACTGAGAATACAAGTGGCGTAGCTAATCCGGCTAACACCAAAGATACTTCTTCAAAACGTTGCCATGCTTTTGCATTTCCTGTCCAACCAAAGCTTAACAAGCTATACATTAATTTTGGAACAGGTTTTTTGGCTCTATCTCTAATAGTAGCAAAATCAGGAATAAGACCTATGTACCAAAAAACTAATGATACGGACATATAAGTTGATATAGCAAAAACATCCCATAATAATGGAGAGTTAAAGTTCACCCACATTGGTCCAAATTCGTTTGGCAGAGGCAATACCCAATAAGCCATCCAAATTCTTCCCATGTGTATCATTGGAAACAATCCTGCCATAAATACGGCAAAGATGGTCATTGCTTCTGCAGGTCGGTTAATCGCCATTCTCCATTTTTGACGGAATAATAACAATACAGCCGAAATAAGTGTACCAGCGTGCCCGATACCAACCCACCAAACAAAGTTAGTGATATCCCAAGCCCAACCTACGGTTTTGTTCAAACCCCAAGTACCTATACCTACACCTATAAGATATAAAATATTTCCAACTCCCCATAGCCCTACTATACTCGCTATGGTCATTAGTATTTTCCACCCTTTGGTGGTTTTTCCTTCAATTGTTGCTAATACATCGTCAGAGATTTTTGAGTAAGTTACATCATCTCCTAATATTAACGGTTCTCTAATTGCGGCTTCTTTATGCATGTTTTATACTTTTTAAGCTTCGTTTGATTCTAAATTTCTAACTTTTGTTAAGTAATAAATGTTCGGATCCTGACCTACTTCTTCAATTACTCTGTAGGCTCTATCGTGATTCATATCTTTATTTGCTTTACTTTCTTTATCATTCAAATCTCCAAAAGTAATAGCATTGGTAGGACAAGCACCTGAACAAGCAGTTTGTATAGCTCCATCCATTACTTTTGTTCCTGCTTTTTTGGCATCTAATTTTCCTGCTTGGATTCTTTGAACACATAAACTACATTTTTCCATTACCCCTCTTGCTCTAACTACCACATCCGGATTTAACACCATTCTTCCTAAATCGTCTTGAGCTGGATTTACTTCAGTAAATTTATCGTAAGCCATGTAGTTAAACCAATTAAACCTTCTTACTTTGTAAGCACAGTTATTAGCACAATACCTGGTTCCTATACATCTATTGTATGCCATCATGTTGAGCCCTTCATTACTATGTGTTGTTGCAGCAACAGGACAAACAGTTTCACATCCTGCATGGTTACAATGCTGACACATCATTGGTTGATGAACCACTTGTGGGTTATCAGCCGGATCTTCCATTTTTCTATATCCTGAAATTGATTTATCACTTGTATCAGCATCAGTACTATAGTATCTATCAATACGCATCCAATGCATTTCTCTTCCTCTCCTTACTTCATCTTTACCTACTACAGGCACATTGTTTTCAGAAATACAAGCAGTAACACAAGCGCTACATCCTATACAAGTGTTCATGTCTATAGACATTCCCCATCTGTGTCCTACTTCTTTAACAGGGTGCGACTTCCATAAATCAAACTCTTTTATATTTTTCTTTACAACTTTTCCATCTTCATGAGCAGCTAATTTATGCTCCGGATTATATAAGTCTTTATTCCCTTTTTTGTAAACATCTAAGGTAGTTTCTCTAACAACAGATGTTCTTCCCATTACGGTTTGATGGGTTTGAGTTGCAGCAATAGGATATGTTCCACTAGCTTCTGCTACTGTTGCTCCTACGTAAAAACTAACACCATTAGCTGCTCTGCTTACTAAAGGGTAAGCATTCTTACCGGTAGCTTCAGGCATGGTACCTACTTTTTTACCATAACCAACAGCAATACCCATAGTTCCTCTTTTTTGTCCGGGTTGAGCTACAACCGGCATATTTTCTATCGTTACTCCATTAACAGTAATATTAATCATATTAGCAGGAGATTCTTGTCCTAACAAAGTATTATAACCTCTTTCCTTCATTTCAGTAGGATTCATGGTTACATAGTTGTCCCAAGTAATTTTAGTTATTGGATCAGGTGTTTCTTGTAACCAAGGGTTGTCTGCTCCTGCTCCTGCACCAACAGCTGCATTTTGAGTGATTTCTAACTCAAAATCTCCAGAAAAGGGTTTGTTCTCTGCTTTAATACCTACTAATGCTTCATTATTAAAGGTTACGGCATTATTTTCAACATTTAATTTAACTTCTCCATCATGTACCGCTTTATTCCAAAAGCTATTGAAAGGAGTTAAAATAAGTTCAGCTGAAAAATGTGCTGACCATGTTTCTTTAATAAAATCGTAATAACTTGTTTCTTTTCCCGACCACACTAAAGCACTTTCTTGTGCCTGACGAGTATTGAATAATTTAGAAATAGTTGGTTGTTGAACAGTATAATAGTTTGAAACAGGGTTGTAATCGTTCCATGACTCTAATCCATGGTTGTCCGGACAAACATATTTACACAATTTTGAGGTTTCATTTTCCTTGGTAGCAAATGAAATGGTGGTTTTAACCTTTCCTAAAGCCTTAGCAAATTTATCACCTAAGCTAAATACAGGATCAACACCATAAATAACAAGGGCATCCACTTTTCCTTCGTTCATTTCAGCAATAAGTGCCTCTACTTTTGCATCGTCTCCTGCTTTAGTTTTTGACACATTATTCATGTCAATAGTGGTGCCGTAGTTTCCTAGAATTTGGTTGATACCGTTTACAATTAATTGAGCGTTTTTACTATTTGCACCTGAAACCACTATGGAAGCTCCTTTAGAAGCTTTAAGTGATTTTACAGCACTAGCAATTTGAGCATCATAATCAGTTTTAGGAGCATTAATGTTGCCACCTAATTGTTTGTAAATATTAGCTAGAATAGCTTCATATTCAGATGGCTTCGATGGCACTCTTACGTCAGCATTTGTGCCTGATAAAGACATGTTAGCCTCGAACTGGAAATGTTTTGACATCCAATCATTATCAGGTTGGCGTGTTTGTGCATATCCTTTTAAATACATTGGAGCATCTAGCCAGTTGCCCATAAAATCAGCACCAACACTTACAATGGTTTTTGCTTTTGCAAAGTTGTATGTAGGGATAGCTCTAACGCCAAATGTTGCCATATTAGCATCTAACATTCCTGCGTATGAAATTTCATCTAAATAAACAAAATTATCTAACCTCCATCCTTTAAAACTTCCATCTTCTGAGTTTACTTTTGTTGCAAAAGCTTGAGCAAATGATGATTGTGTTGATGGGCTAAATACGGTAGATGATAATACTTTAATATTTTTAGCAGCAGCTAAATCTTTTTTAATGGCAGCGTCAATAGTTTTCCAATCAGTTGCATTTCCTGCCATTACAGGGTTTTTGTATCTATTATTATCATAAAGCGATAAAACAGATCCGGCAATTCTTGCATTGATTGCTCCTTTAGTAAGAGCTGAATCATTATTACCTATAATATGAATTGGACGACCCTCTCTAGTTTTAACTAATATGGGGGCGAAATCATTTCCATCGTAATAAGAAGAAGCATAATAATTTGCTTTTCCGGGAATTATTTCTTCCGGTTTGTTGATGTAAGGAATAGCTTTAGTAACAGGAGTTTCGCATGCGGCTAATGAAGCTGCAGCTACACCAAACCCTAAATATTTCAAGAAATCTCTTCTTGAAGTTGAAGAATTCTCAAGTGTTTCTTTATCGCCTAAAAACTCATCAACAGGAATTTCTTCAGGAAACTCTTTATTTGCAGACTCCAAAAATTTTGGGTCGTTATTTAGTTGTTCTAAACCTTTCCAGTATGTTTTTGAATTAGCCATATTATGTTAATTGTATATCGTAGTTAATTTTAAACTTAATTTTAATAATGACATTTAGCACACTCCATTCCACCCATCTCTTCTACAGTCATTTTTCCATCTTGCATTACTCTGTTTTTAAACTCTTCATCCATTCGTTTGTGCATTTCTTCGTAATACCCGTTTCCTTTGTCCGAAACACCGGTTTCTCTATGACATTCTATACACCAACCCATGGTTAATTTAGAGTGTTGTTCCACCACATCCATTTCCTGTACAGGTCCATGACAAGTTTGACATTGCTGATTACCTACGGTAACGTGCTGTTGATGACTAAAGAATGCGTGATCTGGCAAGTTGTGTACTTTAATCCATTTAACAGGTTTAGGATTGTCTCCATATTTTCCTGTTTTAGGGTCGTAATCTAAATACTCATAAATTTTTTGAATTTCTTTATCCATAGGATATTCTTCACCGTTGTAAAGGAAGGTTTTGCCTTCTCCATTAATATAAGTATGACAATTCATACATAAGTTTAATGATGGAATTCCTGATGTTTTACTATGTCTTGCACTAGAGTGACAGTAGTTACAATCTATTTTATCATCTCCGGCATGTATTTTATGCGAAAATTTAATAGGTTGTTCAGGCTTATAACCTTGATGAACGCCAATGGTCATAGCTCCTCCCATTAAATTTACTAATCCACTAAACACTAAGATAACTACTACCGCAGCAACATATCCTTTATTGTTACTGATAGTATATTTAAAAGCGTCTAAAAGTGAAACAGGTCCTGTAAATTCTTTACCTTCTTTTTCAGCAACTGCTTTTGCTATTTTCACTCTTGATGAGTTCAACACGAAAATCAACCCTAACAATATTACACAAATCACTATCAATACAATTAGTGATGTTCCCGAAGTATCTTCTTCCGTTGTTTGTGCAACTTCTTCTGTAGCAGCTGTAGCTTTTTTATCTACCGGAGGATTCGCAATATAAGCCAATATTGCTTTTATATCCTCTTCAGATACTGGCTGAGCGGGCATAGGCACTTTGTTAAACTCTTCAAATATAGCTACTGCATCAGGATCTCCTGAAGCTATTAAATCTGCTGAATTTTGGGTCCATTTAACTATCCATTCAAAAGATCTTCTGTCAGAAACACCTTTTAATCCGGGGCCAACCACTTTATCTGTACCAATACTGTGACAAGCCTTACAGTTATTTTTAAATATTTTTTCTCCTTTAAGCACTAATGGATCAACTTCCCCACCTTCTGCAACAACCTCTTCAGCTGCAGGCTCTTCTTGTTTTGCAGCTCCTTCAGGATTAGCAATATAGTCTATAATAGCTACTAACTCCTCATCAGTAAATGGATGTGCCGGCATAGGCACTTTGTTATATTCTTCAAAAATTGCTACTGCATCGGCATCACCGTTGGCAATCATTTCTTGAGAATTTCTGATGAAACCCATCAACCATTCTTTGGAACGTTTCTCTGTTACACCAGCTAATCCCGGACCAACCAGCCTGTCTGAAGTTAACTTGTGGCATGCTGTACAGCTCGTTTTAAATAATTTTTCACCATCTTGAGCCGATAAATTTACCTGCACAAATAGAAAAGAAAAATAAATTAAAGCGAGTTTTAGAAATGTACCTTTCGATTTGAATCTTGTTATCTTATTCATAATAAAACTGTTACAGTTGTTTCTTTAAACTAGACATAAAATGATTGGCAAATGTATAAGAATACAAATGTTTTTGGTAATATTTTTCAATTAAAATAGCTTTCTAAATAGCAATTTAGAACAATTCTAAATAACAGCTTCCTATGGATATGATAACGCTCATATTTAAGACAGCTAGTTATTAGCTGAATAAGTTACAATTTTTTGAAAGTATGCTTTAATTTTAATTTTATTTGTTTGTGTAATTTTACCCCATCAATTTTTGGTTTAATTTATGAGTGTAATAATTCATAAATATACCTTATTAAGAAATAAACTATGAAGATTTGGATATTAATTGCTACTGTTTTTGTGAGTTTAACAGGCTTTTCACAACAAGCTGAAAAAAGTGAAATAAATAAACAACAAGACACAACAAACTCTAATGTTAAAACAACCGTAACACCTGCTATACAAACCATTAACGAGACCTATATAGCATCTTATAAGTTGACTGGTTATCGTATTCAACTAGCCTCTGAAAGTAGTAGTTCTCCTGCTCGAAAAATAAGAGCTGCTTTTATCCAAAAATATAAAGAAATTCCTGCTTATGAAATTTATCAACAACCTTATTTTAAGGTGCGTGTAGGAGATTTTAAAACAAAATTGGAAGCTATTAAATTCCAAAAAGAAATACAAACTGACTATCCAAATTGCTATATAGTTAAAGACGAAATAGCGTTTAAGAAAGATTAAAGATTTTCTCTGTAGAGTGTAATGTTATCTATCAACCTTACACCACCAATAAATACCGCAACAAAAGCAACACAGTAGGATGTTTCTTCCCAATCATTTATTGAAAGCAATGTATTGCCATCAGTAATTTCAAAATATTCTAATTCTAATGCAGGTATAGTTTTTATAGCAGCTATAAAGTTTTGTTTTACCTTATCAACACTTAACGATTTATGTTGATGTTGAATTTCTTGTAAAAATCGATAAATGTTTGCAGCTTGTTCTTTTTGGTCGAGTTTTAAACGCTCGTTTCTAGAGCTCATAGCCAACCCATTAATTTCTCTTATGATAGGACATCCTATTATTTCAATATTCAACTTTAGTTGTTTTACCAAATTCCGAACAACGGCCAATTGCTGAAAATCCTTTTCTCCAAAATAAGCTTTTGTTGGATGTATCATCTCAAAGAATCGTTCTAATACCATACCTACCCCATCAAAATGCCCAGGACGATGTTGGGCTTCCATTACCAAAGATAAATTCCCAAAATCATAACTTTTTTTAACCGGATGGGGATAAACTTCTTTCACATCAGGTAAAAAAACAACCATGTTTTGATAATTATTAAAAGAATCATTAATTAATGCAATATCTTTTTCAGTATGTCTGGGATATTTTTCTAAATCTTCTTTATTATTAAACTGCGTTGGGTTAACAAAAATACTAACTACCACTATGTCGTTTTCTGCGATTGCTTTTTCAATCAATGATAAATGACCTTGATGTAAAGCCCCCATGGTAGGAACAAACCCAACAGGTTGATGTTTAAAAGATGAAAGAAATTGCTGAAGTTCAACAACTGTTTTAACAACAAGCATAAAAAGCTATTTTAAAAGGTGTGCAAAATAACATAAATTTTATAACTCTGCTAAGCTTTATATTCTGAGTTTAATTCTTCCGACACTTTAAATCCTATGCGATGGGCTTTACTCA
>DATGOR010000082.1:0-3247 GCA_035305805.1 Vicingaceae bacterium
CCTCTAAATAAATTTTTTCAAAAAACAATTGTTTAGTATGTTAAAAAAGGTATCTTTGCACTCCTTTTTTAGGAACGTTTTTGTACATAACATTCATTAAACATAATGTTTGCGGGTGTGGTGAAATTGGTAGACACGCTAGACTTAGGATCTAGTGCTTCACGGCATGGGGGTTCGAGTCCCTCCACCCGCACAATGAAAGAGTTAAGTTGTTGACCTTTCTCTTATAAAAAGTTCCTTTAAAAAATAGAAAAAGGTATGAGGTAAGCCTTATACCTTTTTTAAATTTAACCAACTTCTAATTAAAAAAGAAGAAGTTTTTTGAATCCAACATCAAATCGATAAAAATAAAACCATAATATATGAACATTACACAAGAAAAAATTGATGATTTGAATGCAGTTATTAAAGTGCAGCTGAAAGAAGAAGATTATCAAGAAAAAGTGGAGAACCAACTAAAAGAATACCGTAAAAAAGCCAGTGTACCCGGATTTAGAAAAGGACACGTGCCGATGGGGATGGTTAAAAAAATGGTAGGAACCAATTTGTTGGTAGATGAGTTGAATAAAATTTTATCTGATTCATTACAAGATTATATTACCAAAGAGAAGTTAGAAATTTTAGGAAATCCATTGCCAAAAGTAGAAGAGGACGAAAAAATTGATTGGAACAACCAAAAAGAATTTGAATTCAAATACGAGATTGGTTTAGCTCCTGATTTTAAATTAGAGCCTTTAGATAAACTTAAAGTGGAAGTTTATACCATTAAAGCATCAGATAAGGATGTAGATAACTATATCAAAGATTTGGCAAGAAGATACGGTAAAATGACTAATCCTGAAGTGGCTGAAGAAGATGACATGTTGTATGGGAAATTTGAAGAGTTAGATGGAGAGGGGAATGTGAAAGAAGGAGGAATAACTAATAGTTCGGTTGTAATCATTAAATCTGTAACGGATAAAAAAGTACAAAAAGAACTTACCGGAGCAAAAGCAGGAGATGTTTTTACATTGGACCCAAAAGTAGTTTCAGAGTACGAAAGTGACCAAGCTCAGGCAATTGGTGTGGAAGAATCCGATTTAAACAATGTTATAGCTCAATTTAAATACACTGTTGAAAAAGTAAATAGAGTAATACCAGCTGATATGAACCAAGAGTTTTTTGATAAAATTTTTGGGGAAGGTGCAGTAACTTCTGAAAAAGATTTTAAGGCTAAAGTAGCAGAAGAGTTAAACAAAGGCTTGGTAAACGATAGCGATAGAAAATTAAAGGCAGACATTCAAGAGGCGTTAATAGAAAAATTAAAATTGCAATTGCCTGATTCCTTTTTAAAAAAATGGATAAAAGTTTCTAACGAAAAGCCAATTACCGATGAGCAAATTGAGAAGGAATACGATATGTATGCCAAAAGCTTACAATGGCAATTAATTGAAAATAAAATAATTGAAGCAAACGAAATTAAAGTAGAGTTTGATGAAGTGATTGATTATACTAAAGGACTTCTGACTCAGCAAATGCAAAGCATGGGAATGCCTGCAAATGATGATGAGCAATTGACTCAAACTGCACAAAGTATTTTGCAAAACCAAGAAGAAGCCAGAAGAATTTATGGAGCTTTATATGATTCAAAATTGATGGAAGTTTATAAAAATAACTGTAAACTAAAAGAAAAAGAAGTATCAATTGAAGAATTTGAGAAAATTGTTTCAGCAAAATAAGGATAAAATTTATTGTAAACACTGTAAAAATGCCTCGATTATTAATCGGGGCATTTTTTTTAAAAAAATTATAAAAAAATCTTTATATCCATTTCAAAATACTATCTTAGATGACTATTTTTACAAACCAATTCTAAAAAATCAAAACCTATGTATAATAAAGACGAATTCAGAAAATATGCTACCAAACATAGAGGAATTAGCAGCCTTGTTTACGATCAATATCAATCAATTTATGCCGATTATATTTCTCCAACCATTATTGAAGAACGACAAATGAACGTTGCCTCTATGGACGTGTTTTCTCGTTTAATGATGGATAGAATTATATTCTTAGGAACAGGGATAAACGATTATGTGGCCAATATTATACAAGCACAGTTATTATTTTTAGAGTCAGTGGATGCCAAAAAAGATATTCAGATTTATTTGAATTCTCCGGGTGGTGGTGTTTATGCCGGATTAGGAATATACGATACCATGCAATATATTGCACCGGATGTAGCAACTATTTGTACCGGAATGGCAGCATCTATGGGTGCTGTGTTATTGTGTGCCGGAGCAGATGGAAAAAGAACGGCTTTGCCTCACTCGAGAGTAATGATACACCAACCTTTAGGAGGTGCTCAAGGACAAGCATCAGATATTGAAATTACAGCAAGAGAAATATTAAAATTGAAAAAAGAATTATACGATATCATTTCAAAACATTCAGGGCAACCTTACGAAAAAGTGGAGCAAGATAGTGATAGAGATTATTGGATGATAGCCTCAGAAGCTAAAGAATACGGAATGATTGATGAAGTATTAGTAAGAGAAAAATAATAATGTTGGAAGATTAAAATTAGAAGTCTGAAGATAAAATATTTTCAACTTCTGACTTCGGTCTTCCGGCTTCAAACTTTAAAAACAATGAGTTATATAGCACAAGTTCATGCACGACAAATTTTCGACTCCAGAGGAAACCCAACTGTTGAAGTAGATGTGGTTACCCAAAATGGTATTTTAGGAAGAGCAGCTGTTCCTTCAGGAGCATCTACAGGGAAATATGAGGCAGTTGAGTTGAGAGATAATGATAAAAACAGCTACCTTGGAAAAGGAGTGTTAAAGGCTGTTCAAAACATCAATACCGTAATTAATGAAGAACTAAATGGTGTTTATATCATGGACCAAAGCACTATTGATAAAACATTAATAGCACTTGATGGAACTGAAAATAAAGCCAATTTAGGTGCAAATGCTATTTTGGGAGTTTCGATGGCTGCCGCAAAAGCTGCTGCAGAAGAATCGGGATTGCCATTATTTAAATATATCGGTGGGGTTAATGCTAACGTGTTACCAATTCCAATGATGAATATACTCAATGGAGGTTCTCACGCTGATAACAACATCGATTTTCAAGAGTTCATGGTAATGCCCGTTGGTGCATCTTCTTTTAGTGAAGGTTTAAAAATGGGAGTGGAAATTTTCCATCATTTAAAAGCAGTTTTAAAAGATAAAGGTTATTCCACCAATGTGGGTGATGAAGG
>DATGOR010000083.1:0-11718 GCA_035305805.1 Vicingaceae bacterium
CTTCCGTAATAAAATTCTATATTAATTAAACCTTGCTTTGCTTTTTACACCTCCAAACGGGTTAGGATACACGTATCTAAGAGCAATTTCGTAAGCACCTTGTCCGCCCGAAGCATTGTTTAACGAAGAAGTATTTACATCATAACTAAAAGTAATGTTATAATTATCAAATTCAAAGCAAATCATAGCAACAACAGCATCTTGCCATCTGTAAAATAACCCTCCGCCCATTGCCATTCCTTTAACATTTTGTGTGTATTTCGATTCTTCTTTAAACTTATACAATACATTAGAACCAAACATGATTTCATTTATAGCTCCTTGTCGGGAATAAAATAAATAAGGCAATACTGTAAATTTCGGACTTAACCCAACAATAGCATTGGCATGCCATATCCACCGATAGTGAAGTTGATCTGCAAATACTGTTTGAAATTCAAAATCCGGTTTAGTTAAATGATGCATAGAAATTCCACTGTTGATCAATAATTTCTTTCCCGAAAGGTAATTTTCATCGTTTCTATACGTCCAAACAATTCCGGAAGTATAATCAGTTGTTCCAAAAGATAATTTATCAGCTCCGTTAGCTTCGTTGGAAGTAAGAGTAGAATTATACTGAAAGCCATCGAACTGACTTCCCCATTTTAATGAAGCAATAGAAGTAGAGCGTTGAAAATAACCTCCTTGAACACCTAGTCCAAGTGTGTTTTTATCATTAATATTAACATGATAAGCTACACTCAGGTTTGCTTGTGTGGTTTTTGTTTGCGATTCACCGGCATTATCATTAAAAAAGTATAAACCTCCGGCAAAATAACCTTTTTTACTACTGTTTTTAGGTTTAAAGTTCATGTCAAAACTAGCCATCATGGTATTAAAAGGAGTAGCAACGCTTCCCCATTGGCTTCGGTAGTTTAAAATTCCTCGAATAGTATATTCCGAACCGGCATTGGCAGGATTAACCAATAAAGGAGTCATGTGTGTTTGACTTAAATGAATATCTTGAGCAAATAAATTGCTTGTAAAACAAAGGAGTAGAAGTATTGTAAGTTTATACATTTGTTTTTTTTATTTCTTATTTAAAAATAGTAACATCTCCTTTCAGCTCAATTTCTTCTCCGTTTATCAGTTTTGCTTGAACCGTGTAAACATAAACCCCTGAGTTCAGATACGTACCGTTGTAAAATCCATCCCAACAGCCATCAATATCCTCACTTTCGTAAATTAAAGCACCCCAACGAGAATACACTCTAAAAAGTACTTCTGACAAACAGTTGCTATATACTTTTAAGCAATCATTATTGCCATCACCATTAGGAGAGAATGCATTAGGAACGAAAACTTCACCACAGGTTTCATCTACATAAATGGTAACACAGGCTGTATTAAAACAACCGTCTTTTTGTGTTTCCACGCAATAAGTAGTAGTAGTTCTCGGGTTAGCAGTTGGATTTGGACAAGTGTTACAAGATAAGCTATCCGCAGGAGTCCAAACAAAAGGTGGAGTACCTTGTGCATAAATTGGAGCAGATTGCCCTAACATAATGGTGGTATCAGTATAAGCATTAATTAAAGGCAAAGGTTTAACTATTACAGTATAAGATGCACTATCTACACAACCGTTTGTGGTTACTACTACCGTATAAATCGTAGTATCGTTAGGCATAACCGTAATGGTAGATGCTGTATCATTATTGCTCCATAAATAATTTCCACCACCTGTAGCAGTAAGTTGAGTAGCTTCACCATCACAAATAACATTTGTTCCTGATATGCTTACGACAGGTTGTGGAAGCATGTAAACAGTATGTTGTGCAGAATCTATACAACCAAAAGAACTTGTTCCTACAACGGTGTAAGTGGTGCTATTGGTAGGGGAAACTGTTGTAGAAGGAGTAGTGGCACCATTGCTCCAAACATAAGAAGCTGCTCCTGTAGCGGTTAAGGTAGCAGTACTTCCTAAACAAATAGAATCGTTCCCGGTAATGGTAATGTTAGGCAGTGGATTTACAGTTATGGTAACACTTGTAGAATCCGAACAACCATTGGCGTTGGTAACCATTACACTATAAGTAGTGGTAGTTGTTGGAGTAACCGTTATTGCTGCTGAAGTAGCTGTAGTGTTCCATAAATAGGTGCTGCCTCCACTTGCAGTAAGTGTAGTAGAATCTCCCACACAAATAGTATTATTTCCTGAAATACTTGGTGTAGGTAAAGCATGAACAGTAACAATAAAAGAAGCAGTGTCGGTACAGCCACCTACATCAACAGCTACCCAATAAGTAGTAGTGGCAGTTGGCGAAACTATTAAAGAGTCTAACGTAGAATTATCACTCCAAGTATAAGTACCACCACCTGAAGCATGTAAAACTAGGCTATCACCAACACAAATACTGGTATCGCTAGCAGTAATATTGGCAGTGGGTTGCGTTAAAATTTGAACAGTAGTGGTATCATAGCCTACGCAACCATTAGCATCCGTACCTTCTACCCAATAAGTTGTTGGTGTGGACGGATTGACATTTCTAGGATTGTTGGTGCTGTTATCGTCCCAAACATAAGTGTTTCCGCCCGAAGCTGTTAAAGTGGCAGTTGAACCATTACAAACACTTACAGGATTGCCATTGTTAATTTGAATGGTAGGATTAGGGTTTACCGTAATGGTTTTAGTCATGGTTTGTTTGTTGCCACAAACTCCTTCTACTACTAAAGTATAAGTTGTGGTAGTTGATGGCTGAACAGTAATGTTTTGAGTAGTATCTCCACCAGGCATCCATAAATAAGAGGAAGCCAATGCAGGGCCAAACAAAGTAGTGGTATCGCCAAAACAAATAGTAGGTCTGGGAACAATTATATCAGGAAATTGAATACCTGAGTTGGCGGTAATAGTGTAGCTACATATATCACCTGCATAACCATCAATCATTAAGTAATAATCATTACCAATAGTTAGGTTATTGGCAGTAATAGTAAAACTGGTAGAGCTTTCTTCAAAATTAGAAACCGGAGTAAAGTTACAACAATTGGTAGCTTCAAATATTTGCATTTGAATTCCACCAGAAGGATAATTTCCTACCCAACAATTACTGATGGCAACATTTAATACTGCTGTAGTATTTCCTGCTGTAAACTTAATCCATGAATTGTTGTTAATTTGAACATCAAACAGAGGAGAACCTGTTCCCCAAGAACCAGCTTGTCCAAAAATTCCTCCTGTATTTGTACCTGGAGTAAAAGTATAAGTGGGAGGGTCGTTTAACTCAGCATTTCCCCTCATATTACATGGTCTGTCTGCAGTATAGGCGGCACTGGTCGTTCCACTATATCCATTTAAATCACAAATGTATAAGGCAGTAGCACAATAATCATTTACAGGAGAAGATACACAAATACCAAAATCTCCTGCGTTAGTTCCATATCCCCAATACCTAATGTAATAAGTAGCTCCGGGAGTTAAGCCTGTTTCTGAAATTAAAGGTTTAAAATCATTTCCTGTGCCCGGATAATTGTAATCATCTGAACAGGCAATTTGTGTTAAACTTCCGCAAGTACCGCTATACAAAGCCATTACCCCGTCATTTATTCCAAAATTTGGTTGTGGAGTAATGGATACTTGTCCGTTTGCCGGAGCTGTAAAACTAAACCAAACATCGGCACTACCTGCACCAAAACCACCTTGCTGTGGTGCTGAACCACCTGCACAAGCAGATGGAGTAGGAGCTCCCATTGATGCTGTTGCTCCTACAGTAGTAAATTGCAAGAAGTTACAATCAGAAGTAACCGCAGGAAGTGCAATAGCATTACATGGTTCGTCATTGGTTGGAGTAGATGATGCTGCCGGACCTGTGATACAAATATCAAAAGGATAGCCGTTACCTCCATAGTAATCATACACTCTGATGTAGTAAATATTTCCTGGAATTAACCCTACGGCATTTATCACTTCGTTACCGTTTAAAAATTGCGAATCTTCACACTGTATGGAATTTAATGAACCACAACTTCCTCCGGAAAGTAATTCTACCACAGGATCCATAGAAGAAGAAGGATTTACAGTAATAGTGGCAGTAGAATTCACAGCAGTAAAGGTAAACCAAACATCATCATCGGCATTGCCTGTACATCCGGCAAAAGATTGTGTTGCCCCTACAGTAGTAGCAGCAGTATTTACACAAGTAGTGTTGACTAATAAATTAGTTGGACTTGGACACAAATCATTAGCAGGTGCAGGAGGTGGGTTGGTAACACAAATGGTAAATGTTCCGGAACCGGAACCTGTACCATAGTGATAAACCCTTATTCGGTAAGTGTTTCCAATGGTTAATCCGGAGGCATTAATTGTTTCTGTTTGTCCTGTAAAACCTTGATCCATACACGACATAGAAGTTAATGAAGAACAAACATTAGAAAAAAGCTGCACCACAGGATCCATAGAAGCACTTGGGGTAACAATAATTTGATGAGCTGTATTGGTTGCCACAAACTGATACCAAACATCATCATCAGCATTGCCCACACAACCCGGAATATTTTGTGTAGCCCCAATAGTGGTGCCGGAAGTAGGAGAGGAGCAGTTGGTTGTTACACTTATTGATGTAGCAAAAGAACAGTTGTCAGCCTGTGCCATTAAAAACTCAAAAGAGCAGAAGGCTGTAGTGAAAAGCAATATTTTTATAAATCTCATAGTAAAAATTAAGGTTTTAATAAGGTTTCAGAATGGATTTCTTTTGGCATTAAGCCAAATTCAGCAATTGTTTTCTTTAAATCAATTGGTTCAAATAAGATGTCGCCTTCCGATTTTCGTGGCAACTCTTTTACAATTACCATTAACTGACCTTGTTGTTTTTCTTCTTTATACTTTACTTTTACTTCGGTTACATTGGTAAGTTGTTGTAAAGCTGTTTCCATTTGAGTAATGCTGCTTGCATTCATTTCACCGGAAAAAGTATAAGTATATAAAGTAGTTGTTTTTTTAGCTTGATTGTTTTGAGAATAAATGTGAGTTGTGCTCAACAAACAGATGAGAAAAACGATAAATGATACATATTTTGTTTTCATTCTAATTGGTTTTTAAATAATTAACAAAAGGGGAAGCAAATGTATAAAATTTAAACCATTGAAAGCAAATGTTTTTATTAGCAATGTGTTAATAAACTAGTAGAAATTTGAATAGAATTGGCTACTTTGGTAAGTACAACACAAGATTGGATGCTTGAGGAAACAAAAAAAAGTATGTGGTGGTTTCTCTGTTAGAAACAAAAAACCTCATACATTGACTTGTATGAGGTTTTTTTATTTGAAATAAATTCTATTATTCACTATCTTTTTCAGAATTAGTATCGGCTTTTTTTGTTTTGCCTTTATCTATTGAAATGATTAACTCTTTAGTTACATCGTCTAATTCTACTTTTATGGTATCGCCTTCTTTAATTTTAGATTGAATAATTTCCTCAGCCAAAGGATCTTCCAAGTATTTTTGGATGGCTCGTTTTAATGGTCGAGCACCGTAAGCGGCATCGTATCCTTTATCCGCAATAAAGTCCTTAGCATCGTTAGATAAATGAATGTTATAACCTAATCCACTAATACGTTTGTAAAGGCTTTCTAATTCAATATCAATAATTTTGAAGATGTCTTCTTTGGATAAAGAGTTAAACATAATAACATCGTCAATTCTGTTTAAGAATTCGGGAGCAAATGCTTTTTTAAGAGCATTTTGTATCACACTTGCCGAATGTTCATCAGCAGTAGCTTTTTTAGCAGTTGTAGCAAAGCCAACACCTTGTCCGAAATCTTTTAACTGACGAGCACCAATATTAGAAGTCATTATAATAATGGTATTCTTAAAGTTAATTTTTCTTCCTAAACTATCGGTAAGCACCCCATCATCTAATGCTTGTAACAGCAAATTAAACACATCCGGATGAGCTTTTTCTATTTCATCCAACAACACAATAGAGTAGGGCTTTCTTCTTACTTTTTCAGTAAGTTGTCCGCCTTCTTCGTAGCCCACATATCCCGGAGGAGCTCCTATCAAACGAGATACAGCAAATTTTTCCATGTATTCGCTCATGTCTATTCTTATAAGGGCATCTTCACTATCAAATAAGTATTTTGCCAACACTTTTGCTAATTGCGTTTTTCCTACACCGGTAGGACCTAAAAAAATAAAGCTGCCAATAGGTTTGTTAGGATCTTTTAAACCCGCTCTGTTTCGTTGTATTGCTTTAACTACCTTTTTAATGGCATCCTCTTGTCCAATAACTTTATCGTGTATTTCATCAAACATTTTGGTAAGACGCTCTCCTTCAGCCTGAGCTACTCTTTGTACAGGAATCCCTGACATCATAGAAACTACTTCTGCAACGCTTTCTTCTGTTACCGTTTCTTTGTTGTTTTTAGTTTCTTCTTCCCATGCTTTTTTAGCGTCTTCTAACTCTTTTAAAAGCGTTCTTTCCGTGTCTCTAAGTTGAGCTGCTTCTTCGTATTTTTGGCTTTTAACCACATGGCTTTTCTTGGCCTTAATCTCATCAATCTTTTTTTCAATTTCAATGATGTTTTTAGGCACTTTTATGTTAGTTATATGTACACGAGAACCTGCTTCATCTAGTGCATCAATTGCTTTGTCGGGCAAATGCCTGTCGGTAATGTATCTGTCGGTAAGTGTTACACAAGCTTTAATAGCTTCTTCGGTAAAAATTACGTTATGATGATCCTCGTATTTTTCTTTAATATTGTTTAATATTTGGATGGTTTCCTCTACTGTAGCAGGGTCAATTACCACTTTTTGGAAACGTCTTTCCAATGCACCATCTTTTTCAATGTATTGTCTGTATTCGTCTAACGTGGTAGCACCAATACATTGAAGTTCACCTCTTGCCAAGGCGGGTTTAAACATATTAGAAGCATCTAAAGAACCTGTTGCACCTCCTGCACCAATAATGGTATGAATTTCATCAATAAAAAGGATAATATCGGGAGATTTCTCCAACTCATTCATAACGGCTTTCATGCGTTCTTCAAATTGACCTCTGTATTTTGTTCCGGCTACCAAAGAAGCTAAATCTAGCGTAACAATTCTTTTGTTAAACAATACCCGAGATACTTTTTTCTGAACAATTCTAAGAGCTAAACCTTCGGCAATAGCAGATTTACCGACACCCGGTTCTCCAATTAGAATAGGGTTGTTTTTCTTTCTTCTACTGAGAATTTGTGAAACACGTTCAATTTCTTTTTCTCTTCCTACAATAGGGTCTAACTTACCTTCTTCGGCATATTTGGTTAAATCTCTACCAAAATTATCCAAAACAGGAGTTTTAGATTTAGAATCGCTACCACCTTTTGGAGCGTTTCCTCCGCCTCCCATAAAACCTTTTCCGGAATCATCGTCATCATCAGAAGCCCCTGGGAATTCAGAGCGAGGTTGTTCAAAATCGTTGGAGTTAAGTATCATAATTTCTTGACGTACTAAGTTATAGTTTACATTAAATTCATTCAAAGCTTGAGTAGCCACATTATCTTGGTCTTTAAGAATAGACAAGAGTAAGTGTTCAGTGCAAATGATATTACTTTTAAAAGATTTGGCTTCTAAATAAGTTCTCTTCAGTACTTTTTCGGCTTGTTTTACTAGCGGGATGTTTAATAACTGCCCCGGAACACCTGTACCTGTTTGGGTAGAAAGTTCAATTTTCGCACGCAAATCTTTAGGGTTAACACCTAAAGATTCTAATATTTTAATGGCCAAGCCACTTCCTTCTCTGATGATACCCAGTAAAAGATGTTCCACTCCTATATAATCATGTCCCAGCCTCAAAGCCTCTTCTTTACTATAAGCCATCACATCGTTTACTTTTGATGAAAAATTCGTATCCATAAAATTTAATTTTTACAATAATTCCCTAAAATTAGGATTAATTCAGATAAGTCAAAAATAAATATACGGCTATTTATATTAAAAATATATAAAAGGTCTTTTTCAACAGAATTTTGTTAGTAAATAACCCCTAAAAAATTAGGGTTTAGAAATACGTTATTAGTACTTTCGGGAGTTCAAAAAATCAGTACTAATTAAAATGTAAAAAATGACAGAAGGCGAAAAAATTATTCCTATTAATATTGAGAAGGAAATGAAATCTGCTTACATCGATTATTCGATGTCAGTTATTGTCTCAAGGGCTTTACCGGATGTTAGAGATGGTTTAAAGCCTGTTCACAGAAGAATTTTGTTTGGGATGATGGAATTGGGAGTAAGATCAAACAGTGCATATAAAAAATCTGCCAGAATTGTGGGAGAAGTGTTAGGTAAATATCATCCTCATGGAGATACAGCTGTATATGATTCCATGGTGCGTATGGCTCAAGAATGGTCGTTACGATATATGTTGGTAGATGGTCAGGGTAACTTCGGTTCTGTTGATGGCGATAGTCCTGCAGCCATGCGTTATACGGAGGCTCGTTTGCAAAAAATGGCCGAAGAAATGTTGGCAGACATAGATAAAGAAACCGTTGACTTCAGCTTAAACTTTGATGATTCGTTGCAAGAACCAACTGTTTTGCCAACAAGAATTCCGGCATTATTATTAAATGGTGCATCCGGTATTGCAGTTGGTATGGCTACCAATATGGCACCGCATAATCTTACCGAAGTAGTGGACGGTATTGTAGCGTTTATCGACAACAGAGACATTGATATTGATGGTTTGATGCAGTATATTAAAGCTCCCGACTTTCCTACAGGCGGAATTATTTACGGTTATCAAGGAGTAAAAGATGCTTTTCATACCGGAAAGGGTAGAATTGTAATGCGTGCAAAAACTGAACTAGAAGAAACTGCTTCAGGAAAATTCAGGATCATTGTAAATGAAATTCCTTACCAAGTAAACAAAGCAGACATGATTAAGAAAACTGCTGACTTGGTAAACGAAAAGAAAATAGATGGTATTTCCGACATCAGAGACGAATCGGATAGAAACGGAATGCGTATTGTTTACGAATTAAAAAGAGAAGCTATTCCTAATGTAGTATTAAATAATTTGTTTAAACAAACAGGTTTACAAACCTCATTTAGTGTAAATAACATTGCTTTAGTAAAAGGTCGTCCGGTAGTTCTAAACCTAAAAGATTTAATCAGAGAATTTGTTGATTTTAGACATGAAGTAGTTGTGAGAAGAACTACTTACGAACTTAAAAAAGCAGAAGAGAGAGCTCATATTTTAGAAGGATTAATTATTGCGTCTGATAATATTGATGAAGTAATACAATTAATTAGAGCATCATCTAGTCCGGATGAAGCAAGGGAAAAATTAATGGAACGCTTCAAATTATCGGATATTCAGTCGAGAGCTATTGTTGAAATGAGATTGCGTCAGCTAACAGGACTGGAACAAGATAAACTAAGATCGGAGTATGAAAGCATCATGAAGTTGATTGAAGATTTAAAAGATATTTTAGCAAACGAAGAAAGAAGAATGCAAATCATCAAAGACGAGTTGCTCGAAATAAAGTCGAAATATGGTGATGAAAGAAGAAGTGAAATAGAATACGCTGGAGGTGATTTTAGTATCGAAGATATGATTCCGGATGAAACCGTAGTGGTAACTATTTCTCATTTGGGATACATCAAACGAACTTCTTTATCGGAATACAAACTTCAGAACAGAGGTGGAGTTGGAGCAAAAGGTTCGGCTACCAGGGATGAAGATTTCTTAGAAAACTTATTTGTAGCCACCACACATAATTACTTGCTAGTATTTACTGAGAAAGGAAAATGTTACTGGATGCGCGTATTTGAAATACCTGAAGGAACAAAACAATCAAAAGGAAGGGCTATCCAAAACCTTATTAATATTGAAACAGATGACAAGGTATTGGCATACATTAATGTAAAAGACTTAAAAGATGAAGAATACATCAATAACAATTTCATTATTATGTGTACTGAAAAAGGAGTGGTGAAGAAAACAACACTAGAAGCTTATTCGCGCCCGAGAGTAAATGGTATAAATGCCATTACTGTAAGGGAAGGAGACAGGTTGTTGGAAGCAAAACTTACTTCGGGTTCTGATGAAATATTATTAGCTCTTAAATCAGGCAAAGCCATTCGTTTCAATGAATCTACTACTCGTCCTATGGGGAGAAATGCTTCGGGTGTAAGAGGGATTAGATTAGCTCATGAAAATGATGCTGTAATTGGAATGGTTGCTATAAATGATAAGAGTAGAAATATCTTAGTAGTTTCTGAAAATGGATATGGAAAACGTTCTGAATTAGAAGATTATAGAGTTACTAATCGTGGTGGTAAAGGCGTTAAAACCATTAACATTACGGACAAAACAGGAGAACTTATTGCGATAAAAGATGTTTCTGACAACGATGATTTAATGATTATTAATAAATCAGGCTTAGTAATTCGTTTGGCAGTAGATTCATTAAGAGTGATGGGACGTGCTACGCAAGGTGTAAGACTCATCAATCTTAAAGGAAACGACAGTATTGCAGCTGTTGCTAAAGTAGAGAAATCAGAAGACGATGAAGATGAAAACATGGTGTCAGAAAATTTAACCAATGAAGCAGGAGAAACTTCAGAGGAAAATGGCAAGGATGTTGATATTTCCAACGATGAAGAATAAATAAAAATTGAAAAATTAAAACCAAACAGATGAAAAAAATACTAATAACGGCAGCTGTAATTTTTGGAACTACAGCGATGTTCGCACAAAAAAACCAAGTTCAAAGTGCTTATAATTACATTAAAGCATTCGATAGAAATGGTAAATGTTCAGAATTGCAAAACGGAATTGAAGCCATTAATTCAGCAACTCAAGATGAAACGACCAAAACTTGGGCAAAAACTTGGTTGTACAGAGGGCACTTATATTACAGTGTTTTACTACCAACTACCGACCAAAACTGTAAGGATTTATACAAAGAAGCTTTAGATGAAGCTACTAACTCTTACTTAAAAACATTGGTATTGAACTTTCAGGATCCTGAATTAAAAAAACTCGATTTAAATAAAGAAGACGGTAGTGATGTGATGAAATTTTTCTCTGCTTTACAAAACAAAAGCAAAGTAGATGACGAATCTTATGTTGGAATCATATTAGGAACAAGAATTCCGGGGTTAGCTGGTGAATATGCTAATAAAGGAGTAGAAGCTTTCCAAAATAAAGACTATAAAAAAGCACAAGAAAATTTTGGACAATCAATTATGCTTAGTCAGTTAACCGGAAAAGTAGATACCGTAATGATGTTTAATACTGCTTTAGCTTCTGAATATGCTGAAGATTACGAAGCAGCCAAACAAATTTACAATGCTTTAATTCAATTAAAATACAATGTAGATGGTAACGGACCTTCTTTGTACCAATCTTTATCAAGAATACATAAAAAAGAAGGCGATGCTGCTAAATCCTTAGAAGTGTTACAAGCCGGAAGAAAAGCCTATCCTAACGATCAGAATCTAATTTTTGAAGAAATTGATTACTTTTTACAAGCAGACAAAGCAGCTGACGCTCTAGCAAGTTTGAATGCAGCTATTGAATTAGACGCTAATAACGCTTTTCTGTACTATGTTAGAGGTACCGTGCAAGAAAAACTTGAAAACAAAGATGCTGCTATTTTAGATTACAAAAAATCATTAGAATTAGACCCTACTCAACACGATGCAGCTTACAACTTAGGAGCTCATTATTATAACAAAGGAGTGGATAAAATTAA
>DATGOR010000084.1:0-2797 GCA_035305805.1 Vicingaceae bacterium
AAAGTATTTGGCGAGCAAATTAAAGCCGGAACTCCCGAATATGCACTTTATGGATTTACTGCTTATTATCTAATTTGTTTAGTATTAAACTGGTGGTATTATCAAGGACCAAAAAGAGAATTCGATAACCCGTAAAGGTGCATAATAACTGACATATCTCATGCTTTTATGCATATTTGAGGTTAGGTTAAAAGGTCGCATACCTTTCCGGTTGCGACCTTTTTAATTATTCAAAACCAAAATTTAAAGCATGATATTTATCATAGCTTTTAAAGTTGGTTAAAATTAACTTTGTTGGAAAGCCTCCCGAAAATGAAACCTTTCTCCAACATATCTTATTGGGTTTTCACCATTTTTACAATAGTTTTATTTAGCGGTTGTAAAAAAAATGAAATTACCGAAAATCCAAATCCAATTGATGCCTCAGTTGATGAGACTCCTATAACTTACCAATCTCACATTAAGTTAATTATAGATAACAATTGTAAAGGTTGTCATAGTCCATCACCACTCAACATTTCTCCTTACCTAACAAGCTACGAGGAAGTAAAACAATCCGCACAACAGGGAACACTACTATCAGTTATATTCGATAGTAATCCAAAGGCTATGCCACCTAATAAACCTTTAACAACACAAGAAAAAGATATGCTTACTGTATGGACTAATAATAATTATCCTAATTAAAAACACACCGCTATGAAAAACATATTTAAAATATTCGCATTATCTGCTATAGTACTTATAACTTTTAGCTGTAAAAAAAATGATGACATTACTCCTTATATGGCTGAGGAAGATATTTACGGAGATTATAACCCTACGTATATTACTCCTCCTACACTCCCTTATTTACCACCTATGAAAAATCCGGATTTTAATAAAATGACCGTAGAAGGTGTGTCTTTGGGTAAAAGCCTATATTATGATAAGATTTTAAGCACCAATGGATTGTCGTGCTCTTCTTGCCATTTAAGAGAAGAGTCCTATACTATCTCTATTTTGGGACCAACAGGGACGGCTGTTTTACCACACGTTAATATTGGTTGGTACAATTACCACGGCTGGACAGGGAGTGAAACACACTTAGATGATGTGGCATTGGCTGATTTGGCTGAAGGCAATCCTTTTTTAGAAGCTAATAACGACAGTATTTTACATCGTTTTACTAGAAATACAGATTACCAAGTAAGATTTTGGAAAGCTTTTGGGATAAAAATCACGGAAATAAGTACCGCAGAACGCCAGAAGTATATTAGCTATGCTTTAGCTCAATTTATGAGAACCATGGTTTCAGGCGATTCAAAATTTGATAAATACATGCGTGGTGAAACAGCTCTTACACCTCAAGAGATGAATGGTTTTGCACTTTTTATGGACGACACCAAAGCCGATTGCTACCATTGCCATGGAAATGCAGGTAATCCACTCTGGACAGATGGGAATTTTTACAACAATGCTCTTAATAGTACATTTACCGGGTTAGACCAAGGCAGGTATTTAGTTACAGGAAACCCTGCCGATATGGGTAAATTTAGAGCACCAACGTTAAGAAACATCGCTTTAACTGCTCCATATATGCACGATAATAGATTTGCCACATTGGACGAAGTGATAGATTTTTATAGCAGCGGACTACAACAATCTCCCTATGTTGACCCGCTGATGAACCACATTAACCAAGGAGGTGCTCAACTTACCAATGCTGAAAAAGCTGATTTAAAAGCATTCTTACACACATTAACCGATTCTACTTTTATCAATAATCCTGACTTTTATTAGTTCATAACATGAGTCATATCATATTTATATAGGTTTCTATCGTGTAACTTTACTTTAATTTCTACAATAGAATTGATACATATCATTTTTTAAACTTAAGTTACCATGAAAATAATTGATAAAGATACCGGTGAAAGACTAAAAACAGCAAAAAAAACTGACCCGATAAAAGCTAATCCCGAAAAAGAAGCATCTATTACTGAAGCAGAACTTTCGCCCATGGATCCTCCGGATGCTTATTCGAATTTGGCTAAATTAAAAGACTCAAATATGTCTGATAATAAAGCATTAGATGTTTTCGTGCAAGAACACGAAGAAGTGAATAAAGTACTCCATGATTTTGAAAAATCGTTGGCCGATTTTAAAATGGCTAACTATGTACTTAATGATGAAATAAATCAACATTTCAAAAAGTTTTTTGATTTCTTTGATAATAACATCATGCCTCATAATAGAAAAGAAGAAAAAATATTATTCCCCATATTAAATGAAGCTTTACTTAATAGCAACGAACATGGTACTGGCGAAACTCCCGTTACTGCAGTAGATGTTATGGAAGATGATCACATAAAGTTTATTCAATTGGGTGCTTTAACTTTTAACCTATTAGGATTAGCTCCTAGATATAGAGATGAACAAGCCAGAATATTTACTTATGATGTGGCTTACCATAATGCAAAAGAGCTAATAGAACTATTAAAACTTCATATCTTTAGAGAAGATAACATTTTATTTCCTTTAGCAAAAAAATACCTGTCAGCCAAACAGCTATCTGCTATTGAAAAAGCTTTAACAAAATAATTAGCACATAGAAAAGCAACACATTTTTACTAACTTTACCAACTAAATGCCAACAGAGAAACCATACCTTCTAACTGATCAATTCGGGAGAAAACATGAATACCTCCGTATTTCTCTTACCGAACGTTGTAATTTACGTTGCTTTTATTGTATGCCTGAAGAAGGAATTGAACTTTCTGAGAAATCTCATTTAATGAGTCATGAAGAAGTAATT
>DATGOR010000085.1:0-3879 GCA_035305805.1 Vicingaceae bacterium
TCAATGGCTTTTTTGTCATTTAACTGTTCTTGGGCCTGTAACGCTTTTAAGTAAAATTCAATGGATTTGTCGTAGTCTTTAATGCTGTAATAGGCTTTGGCCAAGTTGCTGTAGGCCAAGCTTAAATCTTCTTTTAATTGCCTTTTTTCAAGTTCGGCAATGGCAGATAAAGAATATTGGATGCCTTTGGTAAAGTTGCCTCGTTTTATTTCAATAAGTCCAATGCTGTTATTTACTTTGGCTACCCCTAAAGTGTCTTGAATTTGGTTGAATAGATCTTTAGACTTAGCATAGCCGTTTATGGCGTTTATGTAATCGTTTTTTTGAGCGTATATCAACGATTTGAAATAGGTGATTTCGGCAGTGCCTTTTTTATAGTCCAGTGAAGATGCCAGCTTCTCACTTTCTATGATGTATTTTAGAGCCCTATCAAATTCGTTATTGTTGTAAAGCTTTTCTATGAGTTTAAGGGAGGTGTCAACTTTGGTCGTATCGGCTTTTTGAAAAGCTAATTCTATGGTAAGGCTGTCTATATCCGAGTTTTGTGAAAAACCGGATATGGATATAAGCAAAAAAAGACTTAGAGTAATTATGCTCCTCATACAACCATTTATAATGTGCGATAACCCATTATGTTTAACACCTTGTTGAGGGAACCAAGATGCTTGTTTATTGAATTTTTCAGATATTGTTGTTAATGTTGAAAAAATCCAATTTTTATTTTGAGTAATAGCTTTACCAAACAAAAGTTGCAAAAAGCAATTTTATAATCTAATTTCTGCGTTTTAATACCAAAAAATTAGATAAAGAGTTTTATTGTTTTTTAACAAAAAATCGACGAATAGATAAAAGGTAAAAATCATGGAAAAAAAGCATTTTTTTAGATAAAAACCCCACACTTATTCTATTGTATTTTGATTTAAAAATTTACAAAAAAGAGAGGTTTTTGTTTTTGATGGAAATCTCAAAAAGAGGGTGTATTTTAAAGATAATTTTTACAGTCGTACTTTAATAAAAGTTTTATCTTTGCTCACCTAAAAAAATGTGTTAATGAGCCTTCAAGACATATTATCAAGCCAAGTAAAACAAGCTGTTTCTTCATGTTACAACGTGTCGTTGGATGCTGTAGAATTCCAGGCAACAAGAAAGGAGTTTGCAGGGGATTTAACAGTTGTTGTTTTTCCAATGCTACGCTTCATAAAAGGCAATCCAGTTTCAATTGGCGAAGCCATAGGTAACTATTTACTGGAAAATGTAAAAGAAGTAAAAGCATTTAACGTTGTAAAAGGGTTTTTGAACATTGAGATCTCCGATAGTTATTACATCAATTTTTTCAACACAATCTATGCGGAGGAAGATTATGGTTTTATAGCTTCAAGTCCTAATGATAAAGCCATTATGGTGGAGTATTCGTCGCCAAACACAAACAAGCCACTTCATTTGGGGCATGTAAGAAATAACCTTTTAGGTTACAGCGTTGCCGAAATTCTTAAAGCTTCTGGTAAAAAAGTGTACAAAACACAAATTATAAACGATAGAGGCATACATATTTGCAAAAGTATGTTGGCCTGGAAGCGTTTTGGCAATGGAGAAACACCGGAAAGTACGGGCTTAAAGGGCGATAAATTGGTTGGTAATTATTATGTAAAGTTTGAAACAGAGAATAATAAAGAGGTAGCTGAAATAATTGGCAATGCCATAGAAGGTAATTATGAAGGATATAATTATTTAAAAAATACTATTGGCGAAAAGATTTTGGAATTAGCGAGTAAATTATCAGAGTATGAAGAGATTTTGAGTAAGTCTAAAAAAAATATTTTTGAGTTAGTTAAAATTAGTGATTTTGAGAAATTATCATCCTCAATTATTTCTGTCGTAAAAAAGGAAACACAACTTTTAAAGCAAGCCCAGCAAATGCTCCAAAAATGGGAAGCAGGCGATGAAGAAGTAGTAGCACTTTGGGAAACCATGAACGCATGGGTGTATAAAGGCTTTAATGAAACCTACAAAAACCTTGGAGTAGATTTCGATGTGTTGTATTATGAAAGCGATACGTATTTGTTGGGGAAGGAATTTGTTGCAGAAGGACTAAAAAAAGGTGTTTTTGTAAAAGAGGAAGACGGTTCGGTTTGGTGCGATTTAACCGATGAAGGTTTAGACAAAAAAATAGTGCAGCGTGCCGATGGAACGGCGGTTTACATCACACAGGATATAGGTACGGCCATTCAGCGTATAAAGGATTATCCAGATGTTGGTGGTATGGTGTATACGGTTGGTAACGAGCAGGATTACCATTTTCAGGTACTGTTTTTGATATTGAAAAAGTTAGGGTTCGAATGGGCCGAAAATCTATACCATTTAAGCTACGGTATGGTTGATTTACCCAGCGGAAAAATGAAAAGCAGGGAGGGTACTGTAGTTGATGCCGACGATTTGATTGATGAAATGGCGGCCACTGCCAAAAGCATTTCAGAGGAATTGGGCAAGTTGGATGGTTATACCGATTCTGAAAAAGAAGCACTTTACAAAACCATAGGTTTGGGAGCCTTAAAATATTATATATTAAAGGTCGACCCCAAAAAACGTATTCTCTTCGATCCTAAGGAATCCATCGATTTTCAGGGGAATACAGGGCCTTTTATACAATATACCTATGCCAGAATACAGTCCATTATAAGAAAAGCCGATTTCGATTTTTCTTCCGAAGTAAACAGCGACAGCATTTTGCACGAAAAAGAAAAGGCACTTTTAAAACAAATACAGTTGTTTCCCGAAATTGTTCAAAATGCCGCTCAACAGCACAGTCCGGCATTAATAGCCAATTACACCTACGAGTTGGTTAAGGAATTCAATTCCTTCTATCAAAATGTGTCTATTTTAGGAGCAGACAATGAAGCCGAGAAAGTTTTTAGGGTACAGCTTTCCAATAAGGTAGCCCAAATTATAAAAAAAGGATTTGGCCTTTTGGGAATTGAGGTGCCTGAACGAATGTGATTTTGTGTTGCAATAAGAAATATTCCTTATAGAATTTATACAATTATCAGTAGTTTTTTTGCAATCGTTTGTTTGCACTTTTATATTAGTTAAGAATATGTTAATATTAAGGTTAAACTTTTGGTTTGAATAAACCAAATGGTTTACTTTAACGCCTATTCTAAATTAAAAGACTAAATTAAACTAATGAAAAAGGTATTAACCCTATTGATTATTGGGGCAATATTGTCCCTAAACTCCTGTAGCAACAAAAGAGATGGAGCGCCTAAGCTGTTGGTGTTTTCTAAAACTGCAGGGTATAAGCATGCCTCTATTCCTGCGGGTATTGCTGCTATTGAAAAATTAGGAAAGGAAAATGGCTTTGAGGTAGATACGACTACCAATGCCGAGCTCTTTAATGAGGAGAATCTTAAGCAGTATTCCACGGTTATTTTTTTAAGTACCACAGGTAATGTTTTAGACCATTACCAAGAGGCCGCTTTCGAGCGCTACATTCAAGCAGGCGGTGGTTATGTTGGTATACATGCTGCTACCGATACCGAATACGATTGGGGCTGGTATAATAAATTGGTGGGGGCTTACTTTTTAAGCCATCCAATGGGTACACCGGAAGCTGATTTTATCATTAAGAATAAAAACCACCCATCCACTGAATTTTTCACAGACACTGTTTGGCACCGTACCGACGAACTTTATAACTACAGAAAAATCAATCCAGATGTCAATGTTTTAATGACGCTCGATGAGTCCAGCTACAAGGGCGGATTGAATGGCGATTTCCATCCTATTGCTTGGTACCACGACTTTGATGGTGGTAGGGCCTTTTATACAGGTGGTGGCCACACAGATGAGAGCTTTTCAGAAGAATTGTTTTTAAAACATCTT
>DATGOR010000086.1:0-12912 GCA_035305805.1 Vicingaceae bacterium
ATGACAGACGAATTTAGGTCATACAAAGCATTTGATAACTATTTACAACACTTAACCGTAAATCATTCTAAAGAATATGTAAGAGAGAAAATAATACACACAAATACAATTGAGGGATATTGGTCTATCATAAAAAAGGGAATAAAAGGAAATTATAATGCTTTAAGTAAAAAATACTTGCCTTTTTATTTAGTGGAGTTTGCTTACAAATACAACAACAGAAGCAAGAAAAGTACTTTTAACCAAACCATTGAAAACGCCATTATTGAAGATAAATGTACGGTCAGCTATAAACCGAAAAAGAATGTTAAGAGAATTGTATATAAACCGAAAGGAAAGGTGCTTAAAAAAGTAAAGAAAGGAATTAGGAAGAAGTCGTGTTAAGATACTTGTTGTATATGTGGACTGTAGAACCTACACTAATTCTCATTAAATTTATTTAATGTTGTTTCCGTCATAAGAGTGTAAAGTATTTGTGGAGATTTTTCAAACTCAGATAAAAAATACCTATAATTTTCCATCTGTTTTTTTGTTAGTCTGTTTTCTTGTTTAGATATTATTTTTCTAATTAACCTAAGATTAATCTCTTTAAATACCTTTTTAGATGAAAATTTATACTGATTATTGTTTTCAAACACCGAGGTTGTAATTGTATTGTATATTGAAGACCTTTGAGATTGCTCTCTTTTTCTCTTATTATCTTTGTCATCTACTTGTCCTACATATCCTACAAATTCTTCTGGATTTTCATCTAAGTAATCACGCATTATTAAAATACACTCATGTATTATGGAATAAACAGTCTTTAATGAAACTGCATATCCAAGTGATTTTTCTCCTCTAAATTCATACTTTTTAGGATTTTTCTTTAAATGAAAAGGATAAAATTTAACTAATGCAAATCCTTTATACCTATGTATTTCAATAATTATTTTTTTTGGTTTATCCTTTTTAGTTACAATTGGTAAGGTGTAACTGTGTATTTCAAATAATCCATGAGGAAAATTAATTTGATTTATTGTGTCATCACAAGTTTTCCTTTTTACATTTCCTTTTATGGCAGAAATTTTTTTCACTGATTTTTTTACATAAAAAAAAGAAGAGGAAGTCCTCTTCTTTTTTATGAAATATTTTATTTCTTATAATGCAAATCTTGTCGCATAGTGAGGTATAGACTCTTTATTCATTTCTAATTTAGAGGCATCTCTCCACTTAAAAGCACTTATCGGCTTATATAGTTTGTTTTCATTTTTAAAAATAGAATCATTATTAATTTTTAAATTAGAATTATCTTTTAATTTATTTTTAATTCTATTCCCCATTATTAGTTGTTTTAGTTGTTTATTTTGCTTTTAAAATAACGACACAAATATACACTTATTTTTAAATTCCAAAACTTTTCCAAACTTTTTCCAAACTTTTTCCAAACCTATTCCAAACCTATTCCAAACCTATTCCAAATATTTACCTATAAGTTCTATCACAACTATTATACCTATTATTATAATTGCCAAAATTAAATACCCCTTAATTCTTTTACCTAAATTCTTATTGTAATTGTATTAGCCTTTGTAATCTTTAACAATATTTCATTTACTCTGACGCTAATTTTTGTTTTAATGCAACTGATTTATCGACCATCTGCCCTGCTAATTTAAAATCCTTATTACTTAAAGCAGTTTGTCTGGCTTCGGAAAGTTTTTCTATTTCATCGAGTATTAGTTGATTAAATTCTTGTGTATTGTCTTCAAACTGACTTAAAAATTGCTTAGATGCTTTTATAAACTCAATATTTTCAGCAATAAGTTCTAATGAGTTTACATTATCATTCCAATCTTTAATGCTATTTTTTAATTCGCTCTTAAGTTCAGGTAAATTACTCTCGGCTCTAAATTTTTCAGCTAATTCATATTGTTGATTTTTTATTATTTCTGCTCCCTGATTTTCAATAGCTGTTATTGTTTCTATTTGTTTTAAAATAGCATTTCGTAATTCGTTGAAGGTTGGTTTTTGCATGGTCTATTTTTTTGAGCAATTTAGTTAATATTTTATTTATTACAAAAAAAGCCAACAAATTAATGTTGGCTCTTATGTTTATTTAGCTTTCTTTTTGTTTTTTACCTTTGATTTACCTTTCCATTTTTTTTGTATTGCTAACATTTCTTCGTAGGTAAATCCCTCTTCTTTCTCAAGGGCTTTCTTTGCTATTTTTGCTCTTTCCTGAAATAACATTTTATTGGGGTTTTGTCAGAGTAAAATTATGAAATTTATTAGTTCAATACTATTTTTTTAATAGCACTTCCTTTATCGGTAATAATCTTTGCAAAATAAATTCCAGATGAAAAAGAAGTTAAATCTATTGTGGTTTTATTGTTATTTATAACCAACTCTTGTACTATTTCTCCTGTTATAGAAGTTATTTCTATACTTTTCATGTTATCAGCTTCAACCGAAAAAATGCCATTGGTAGGGTTAGGATAAATGGAAATAGAGTTAGCTAAATTTAATTCAGTAATACTTGTAGTTAAAGTTCCTGATAATTCTAAATCGTCTATATATGCTCCTTGTTCATTGCTAGATATAGAGTTTGATATAAAACGAAATGACCATTTATAATAAGGGATAGTACCTAGATAAGACGCTGAATATTGAAGCCATCCTGATAGGTTTCCTGAACTAGTTCCATTATAAGAAAGAGAACTTATAACCCAACCATTTCCTATATTATAATATCTATAAACTTCATCGTTATTTCCTAAATCAAACCAGATCCAAAATTTAAAAACAAAGTCTTTATATCCATTAGTATTGATATTTATGGCTCTATCTACATCAGTACTCATATTGTTTGGATATGCAGTACAATCTGTAAAACAGGCTGTTCCATTTCCGGCTGACCACACACTTCTTTGCCCAGTGTGTGCTTTACAACCAACATCATCCCAACCACAATTAACAGAGTTTACAAAAACTGAATAATTTGAATTTGGAAGATTTGAACTTTCAAATCCCTCACTATATAAAATAGCTTTATTTTTTATAGTGCTAAACTTAGTAGCATTCTGTTTTCCATAATTAGTTAGATATGTAAAATTGATATTGTTTTGAGTAAGTTCATCTATATCTATTTGAGGCAAATAAACATTTATATTGCTTTGTATATAATTTGGAACATAAATATTCATTGTCTCCAATAGTAATTTACTTGAGGTTGTTATCTCTACATTTATAAAATGAAAAGTAGATTTATAAATTCCATTCATCGGTTCGTCAAGTGATTGTATCCTATTAAAATATTCGTCAATATTTTGCATTAAAGGAGTTAATACATATTCTTTTTCTCCATACAATCTCTCCCATGAAGTACCGCTTAAATAAAATGTTTCGGTGTGTCCTTCCAAAAAAGGTGTTTGTTGTTTTTCATAGAACTCATTTAGTTCATTTTGATTAACTGTTTGTGATGATAGATTAGTACTAAAAAATAGTGCTAATACTGAAATGTACATTGTTTTCATATTATATAAATTTAAAAGTTCGGGGTAAAAATATAAAATATATTTCATGAAAAGACCAATTGGTCTTTAATTTTTCATATTAATTATATGACCTTTCCATTTTTATAAAAGGTTTATTTAATGAAACAAGGGGTTGATATAGAGCTTTTAAACAAGATTGCTTTAAGAATTAAAACACTTAGAGAGGAAAAAAACATTACACAAGAAATTTTTTATAACGACACAGGAATAAATATAGGTAGAATAGAACGCTCTAAAAGAAACTTCTCTGTTTCTACCCTTAAAAGAATTTGTGAGTACTTAGAAATAACCCTTGAAGACTTTTTTTCAAATGGATTTTCTTAAAAAAGATTGCAATCTGTTGAAAATTAATTAAGTATAACTACTTAATCATCTAAGTATTTATACTTAAAACGATATAAAAAATTGAATTTTTATTTCAATTTTTAGCAAATTACAAAAATTATTTCTTTTATTTGCCCCTAAATCGATACATAAAGCCTATAAGAATTGCGTTAATTGGTGTTGTCGTTTTTTGCCATTGGTTTAATATGATTTAATTGATTAACGACATTTAAGGCTTACGAAAATTCCCAGCCCCCTCAGGCTGGGTTTTTTTGTCAGTGAAGTCTCTATTAAAGAGACTTGGGCAATAGTACCGCCAAATTGAAGTGTACGTAAAGCGTAATTCTTATTATGTATCGATTTAAGAATGGTAAACGCCAGAAACTTGTTTTTTGTCGCTACAAGCGTGATAAAAACGGGAAGAAAGTTTATCCTAAAAAAGCGAAATTTTTTCGTTTCTGGGTTAACTGTTAGTGAGGGCTAATAGTTAGACCAACTGGAGGATGTGAGGGCATCCTCCTTTTTGATTAAACGAAACCACTTCTTTTAGGTTTATCTTTAAATCATAAAAATTATTAATTTTGTAATATCATAAGTCGTTTTTGGGCGTTTATCAAGGGCATCTCATCGAGAATAAACCATTGACCTTATGAAGCGTTATTTAACTTTAAGGCTTAGGGTTATAAGCCTATGATTTTATTCCTTTTGTTATTTTAAAATAACCTAAAAAAAGCAGGAGGTTTTAGCTTCTTGAAAGAAACAAAATCATCTTTTTTTGAAAATTCACTTTCAAAAAAAATAAAGTCAAGAAATTTTTTAATCTTTATCATTCATTTCTGTATTTAAAGGGATAGTTGCCGAGTTATTCAGTTTAACCACCCAGTAATCATAATATCCATGATTTCCAGTTACGTCTCCGTTAGTTGATCTAGAACGTCCAGCAACCACATATCCTCCATCTATAGTTTGTTGAACTGAAAATGCTTCATCAAGTATGTTTCCTCCTAAGGATTTTTGCCAAGTAATAACACCTATGCTATCCAATTTAACTATCCAATAATCACTAAAACCATAATTAATTGTCACATCTCCATCAGATGACGAAGAAAAACCGACAACTATACAACCTCCATCTGTGGTTTGTTTAACATCCCATCCAGTATCACTTCCAGAACCGCCCAACGATTTTTGCCATTCTATAACCCCAGTATTAGATAGTTTAACCACCCAATAATCAGAGTTACCATGATTACCTGTTACATCTCCATCAGTTGAGGTTGAAGTTCCTGCAATTATATACCCACCGTCTGTTGTTTGACGAATAGATGTAGCAGCATCATATCCAGATCCGCCTAAGGATTTTTGCCATTCAATAGTTCCTATATTTGATAGCTTAACGACCCAAAAATCATCATCACCATAATTGCTCGTAACATCCCCATCATTTGATTCAGAACTACCAATAACTATATAACCTCCATCTGTTGTTTGATGAACAGAATGTCCAAAATCATTACCACTTCCACCTAAGGATTTTTGCCATTCAATAGTTCCAGAATTAGATAGTTTAACTACCCAATAATCCCAACCACCATGATTACCTGTTACATCTCCATCAGTTGAGTTGGAATGACCGCCAACTATATAACCTCCATCTGTAGTTTGTTGAATGGAATAACCAAAATCATCACCAGAACCCCCCAACGATTTTTGCCACTCAATTGTGGGGGCTTGTGCTGTAAGGTATAATGTACTTAAAAATAGTGCTAATGTGAGTAGTATATTTTTCATGTGTTGTTTATTAATAAAGCGTAAATTTAATAACAATGAGGCTTTACAACCATTTTTTTCTTTTGAAATAAATCAGCATTAGTATGAAAATGAGTAACATCAATCCCCAAATTACAAAGTAGCTGTACTTCCAACTGAGTTCGGGCATGTTTTCAAAGTTCATTCCATAAACTCCTGCAATAAAAGTAAGTGGAATAAAAATAGTAGAAATAATGGTAAGTAATTGCATTACATTATTGGTTTTATTATTCACTCCAAATTGATAAGATTCCATTACAGAACTGATGTTGTCTCGTTGTAAATCCACCGCATCATTCAAATGAATAATATGTTCGTGAACGTCTTTTAAAAATCGTTTGGTTTGTTTCTTTAAAAAACTTTCACTGTCTTTTTCCAATAAAGAAATAGCTTCTTTGGTAGGAATAATACTACGCTTAAGTTTATTGATTTCTTTTTTTAATAATTGAATTTCCTCTAATTGCTTGCTGTCAAATTCGTGGAGAACTTTATTCTCCATTTCCTGAATTTCTTCACTCAAAAAATCTGAAACGTAAAAATAATAATCTACTGTTGTGTCTATCATCCTATAAAACAGGTATTCTATTCCTAAATCTCTTAACTTACCTATTTTGTTCCTTAATCGTTCTCTAATATTATTGTAAATATCTCCATTTCTTTCCTGAAAAGTAATGAGCCATCCATTGCCCAAAATAAAACTAATTTGCTCGTATTCAATATTTTTTTGGTTGGTGTGAATGCCAATCATTTTAAAGGTAAAGAATAAATGATTTTCAAAAAAATCAACTTTTGGGCGGTGGTTGGTGTTTAATACGTCTTCTAAAAGTAAAGTATCCAACTCAAAACATTCACCTACTTTTTCTATTAGTTTAGTTTCGTGCAGTCCGGAAATATTAATCCAACTGCTAGTAGTTGTGTTTTTAAATTTTACCAACTCTTGTATATCAGTAATGGTATGTTCTTCAAAAGTATCGGATGAATAATCGAACACAGTAACTTCAATTTTTTCTGAAGTTTTTATACCTGTGTAAATAAGTGTGCCGGGTGGTTGTCCTGCTTTTTTTGAAGTAGAGCTTAAAGGTTTGTTTTTTATGGTGGGTTGGTGTTTCATGAAATGTTAATTTGCAATGAACGTAAGCAAAAATAATTAAATATGTCTTAATTTATAGTCATACTAATATCCATATTCGATAATAATGTTTGTAATTTTGAAAAAAACAAAGCTGAATGAATAGTTACCAACACATTTTTTTTGATTTAGACAGGACGCTGTGGCATTTTGATGAAAATTCAAGAAATGTGCTTCACCAAATGTACCATCAGTTTGAACTGCATCCATTCATTGCTTCGCCAGATGACTTTATTTCTACTTATGAAATTATAAATGAGCAACTTTGGAAAAGGTACCAACAAGGAAGGTTGTCTAAAGAAATCCTTCGGTCAGAAAGATTTTATCAGACCTTACTTCAATATCATTCCGATGACGCAAATAAAGCTGCAGAAATGGGAGACTATTACCTTACTCATTCTCCTTTACAAACAGGGTTACTGCCTTATACCAAAGAAATATTAGCCTATCTTAGTAATAAATATCAACTTCATATTATCACAAACGGGTTCGAAGAGGTGCAATTGATTAAACTATCTAATTCGGGCATCATTGATTATTTTCAACAGTTGGTTTTTTCGGAAAAAGTGGGGGTGAAGAAGCCACATCCTCTAATTTTTAAAAGAGCGATAAAAAATGCACAAGCTACTTTTGAAAACTCCATTATGATTGGAGATGACTTTTATGCCGATATTCATGGTGCTGAAAAAGTAGGAATGGATAACATTTACTTTAACCCCAACAAAAATAAGCATCAGCATCAGGTGAAAAAAGAAATATTTTGCTTGAGTGAATTAATGGAGTTACTATAGCAATAGGGGTTATTTTCTTATCTCTTTGTATTTGCTGCCATTCATCGGGTTTATTTTATCTAACAGCGTGATGACTTCACTTTTTTCGTTTGCTAAACCACCCTTAAACAGATTTACAATTTCATCGGATTTTGCATTGAAAAAAAGTTGTAACTGAAATGCTCCGGGCTTAGCTTGATAAACTTTATCTAATAACTTTAAACTTTCTAAAACAGTAGCTCTTCCTTTGGCAGCATCCTTTGCCATTACATCAAAACCTAATCGGTGGTAATTGAAATAACATTCTCTTAAAGCTTCGTGAGTAGGATGCAATAAATCTTGTACTATCCAATAGCGATTATTATTGTTCTCAAAAGCTTTCCAACCAGGCTCACCTGCCCCCTGAGCATTAGATACAATTTTTTGTGCTTGTAAAAAAAAGGGAGTTCCTCCTTTTAAAGAATAACTATCATAATCTAACCCAATAATAATATAAGCATAAAATGCTAATACAGAAGTTAAGTTGGCAAGGTGCGAATTTTCCGAATATTCTAAATTATCAAACTCATTGAACCTAAAGTCAAATTCTTTATCAATATGGTTAAAAAGCGTACTGTTGTAAGAGCTATTAAATACCGGCCTTCTAGATTGCACTTGGATAGTTGCCTTAAATTCATTAGCAGAAATCATTTCGTTTACATTAATCAAAATAGAGCATTCAATACGTTCATTGGGCTGAAAAATATGATTGGTCCATTTTCTACTGTTCATAAATTCAAAAATGTTTTTTTCCATTACTTCAAAAACACTTTTATCAGTAGCCTGCACTTGGTCGGAATTTACCTGAATTTTACAATCCAATTCCTGAGCTTTTAATAAACTAAAAGCCACTATCAATATAAAAAACAAACAATATTTAATCAATTTCATCATAGTTATTTAGTAAAGTGGTTACTAACAATTACTTGTAAAATGTCTTCAGCCACTTTTTCTTTTGTCTTCAACTCAAAATTAAGGATATTATTGTTTTTGTCTATCAATGTAATTTTATTGGTATCGTGTTCAAAACCGGCACCTTTGTCGTTCAGTGAGTTTAAAACAATATAATCTAACTGTTTTTTTTGGAGTTTGCCTTTGGCATTTTCCAACTCGTTGTTGGTTTCTAAAGCAAAACCGATGAGCAATTGTGTTTTGTTTTTAACCTTGCCTACAGAAGCCAAAATGTCTTTGGTTGGTTGAAGTTCAATGTTGAACTGGTCGTTGGGATTTTTCTTTTTAATTTTTTCGCTTACTGTATTTTTTGGAGTAAAATCTGCAACGGCAGCTGCCATAATAATAATGTCTGCTTTAGCAACATGCTGATGGACGCTGTTGTACATTTCTTCAGCTGTTTGCACGTCAATTCTATGGATGGAAGAAGATGTTTTAATTGCTGATGGTCCTATCACTAAGGTAACATCTGCTCCAAGTTGGGCAGCTTTTTCAGCAAGTGCTGTACCCATTTTTCCGGTAGAAAAGTTACTAATGAATCTTACAGGGTCTATTTTTTCAATAGTTGGACCTGCTGTTATCAGTACTTTTTTTTTTGTAAGCGATTTGGAAGTATTAAAGTGTTGAGAAATATTATTAAAGATAGCTTCGGGTTCTTCCATTCTTCCTTCGCCACTAAGTCCGCTGGCAAGCTCTCCACTAGGAGCAGCTAAAATAATGTTTCCAAAGGAACTTAAAGTGTTAAGGTTAGTTTTTAAAGTAGGGTGTTGATACATGTCTAAATCCATAGCCGGAGCTACCAATACCGGACATTTAGCTGAAAAATAACAGGCTAATAATAAATTATCGCAAATACCTGTAGCCATTTTGGCAATGGTATTAGCTGTTGCGGGAGCTATAACAAAAAAGTCGGACCAAAGAGCCAACTCTACATGATTGTTCCAGTTCTGATGCTGATCGGTAAATTCGGTTAAAACACTATTTTTGGATAGGGTAGCCAAAGTAAGCGGTGTAACAAAATCTAATGCCGAATGGGTGGTTACTACTTTTACATTAGCCCCGGCTTTAACCAACAAACGAACTAATAAGGGAGTTTTATAGGCAGCAATTCCACCGGTAATTCCAAGAAGAATATTTTTGCCTTTAAGCATAATTATTTTTGTTCTTGTTCTGCATCAGGGTTTTTGATGAATAATTTATCATCTAAAAACTCTTTTATGGCCATAGCGGTAGTTTTTGGCAAACGCTCATAAAAACGAGAAATTTCAATTTGTTCTCTGTTCTCAAAAACTTCCTCTAAATTATCAGTAGTAGAAGCAAATTCATTAATTTTTGCAATTAATTCTTCTTTTAAATCCACAGAAATTTGGTTAGAACGCTTAGCAATTGCTACCACTGATTCGTAAATGTTTCCGGTAACATCTTCAATAGCTTTTAAATCTCTTGTGATGGTAGTTGTCTCAGCATTAGTGTTTTTAAAGTTCATCTTGTTATAAATTTTCTAGTTTAATTTCATTTTGCTCTTCAGCCATTTTACTGTAAATGGTTTGAGCTTCTTTTAAATATTTACTGTCTGTATAAATGTCTGCAAAGTTATAATAAGCTTCGATAGTATTACCAATTCTTTCCAATTTTTTTTCTTTAATACTATTTACAGCTAGTAAGTAGTGCGATTTTAAGATTAAAAAGTTGATTTCTTCATGGTGTTCAGTATCCGGATAATCTTTTAAATGATTCGCCAACGCAACAATAGAAGCTTTGTAATCGCTTATTTTAAAATATTGTTTGGCATTTTTATAGGACTTTGTTTCAAGTTTTACCCTTAATTTATCCATTAATACATTGCTAGAATCTACCAATTGATGCTCTGGAAAGGTATTGATAAAAAGTTGCAAAGAGTTGATGGCATTATAGGTTTCTGTTTGGTCTAATTCCGGAACAGGCGATAGTAAGTATTGTGTATAACCATGCATAAACAACATTTCTTCTACATGCTTGCTGCTAGGGTAGGTGGTGGCAAATTTTTTAAAATGATAAGCTGCTGCGTACAATAAATTCGATTGGTAATTGGAATAAGCATATAAAAAATATACTTTTTCAGCTCTTTCTGTACCTCGCAACAGTGGAATTAACTCTTCCAACAACGGAATAGCTCTGTCGTATTTACCTTCATCGTAGTATTTTTCAGCTGCTTCGTATTTTAAATCCACATCCGAACTTTTCAAAATCTTTTGATATTTACTACATCCTGTAACAATTACCAAAGCTAACAACGATATGTAAAGTCCCCATTTTTTTAACATAGCGGCAAATATACTTATTTTTTGCATTGCTGCGTGAAACAATTTCTATCTTCATAAAATTTAACAAGCTGCAACTTTTTATTAGTTTTACCCTGTTAAACAAATCTTTTTTTGGTGCAACTCAACAATAAAAAAACAATTAATGCGTGGGCAATGTACGATTGGGCAAACTCGGTATATGCTTTAATTATTACCACTGCTATTTTTCCATTGTTTTATGAAAACGTTACCAACGAAAAAGTAGTATTTTTTGGAAAAACATTTGTCAACACCGAAATATACTCCTACGTTATTTCTCTTTCTTTTGTGTTAATTGCCTTTTTGTCGCCCATATTGTCGGGGATGGCTGATTATTCGGGAAATAAACGCAAGTACCTGCAATTTTTTTGTTACTTAGGAGCATTTTCTTGTGCTTCGCTGTATTTTTTTGATGCCAACCATTTAGAGTGGAGTATGTTGCCTGTTTTGTTGGCTAGTATTGGTTTTTCAGGTAGTTTGGTATTTTACAATGCCTATTTGCCCGAAATAGTTACTTCCGATTTACAAGATCAGGTAAGTGCCAAGGGCTTTTCGTTGGGATACATCGGAAGCTCGCTTTTATTAATCATTTGCTTGGTATTGATACAAGGGTTTGATATGCCTGTAAAATGGGCGTTTGTAATTACCGGAGTGTGGTGGTTGGGTTTTGGCGAAATCACTTTTAGAGCATTGCCCAACAATGTTTTTAAACGCCAGCCTAAGGGAAATAGGTTTGTAAAAGGCTATAAAGAGTTGCAGAAAGTATGGAAAGAATTAAAGCATCAGTACGAATTAAAAAAATACCTCACTGCTTTTTTTGTTTACAGCATGGGGGTGCAAACAGTCATGCTAATGGCAGTTTTTTTTGGCACCAAAGAAATTACGTGGAGCAGCGAGAGTGAAATGCAAACAGGATTAATCATCAGTATTTTAGTAATACAATTTATTGCTATTGCCGGTGCTTACGGGATGGCGTACTTGTCGGGGAAAATTGGAAACATACGCACCCTGTTGGTAGTGGTTTTTTTGTGGGTATTAATTTGTGTTTCGGCTTACACCTTGGTACATTATCCGGTTGATTTTTATGTTATTGCAGCCACTATTGGTTTGGTAATGGGTGGCATACAATCTATGTCGCGAAGTACGTATTCTAAAATGCTCCCGAAAACCATAGACCATGCTTCGTATTTTAGCTTTTATGATATTTTGGAAAAAATAGGCATTGTTTTCGGTACGTTTATTTTTGGTTGGATTGAAGGAATTTTCGATATCCGCCAATCGGTATTATCGCTTATTGTGTTTTTTATGGTAGGCTTTGCACTACTGCTAAGAGTAAAAAACTTTGGAGTTAGCCACGAATAACCAAGGAGCCCCACTCCTTCACACTACCTCGCTCCAAAGTCCACTGGACTTTGTCCGCCCCAAGGGGAGGAATTGCCAACGCACGAAGCTTACTTTTGTTAATGGTTAATTGTATTGTCCTAAATTTTTTTTACGTCATTCCCGAAATTTTGGAGTGCAACGGAAAAATTATCGGGAATCTTTTAATAATGCCACGAATACACGAATTTATAGAAATAGAATAACATAGATTTAGTGGGTATTTTCCGCTACTTCAAGCGTCCACGCTTGGAGTTTAAATATAGATTAACTTGCTTATAAAAGAAAGGAGCAAAGCTTGTGCACACTTAGTGGGAGTACACATGGCATTGTTATTTGTTTTTATAGAAATTCGTGAATTAGCATAAGAGAGATGCACTCTGTCAGCTAGCGGAATCATCTACTTGATTAGCTCAAGTTCTCAACTCCATCTCTTATGGTTTTGATATCAATATTCAGATCCTTGCATTTTTGGACAACTCTCTCAAAGTATTCAGGAGAACATCCATATTGGGAAAAATCTGGTTTAACATCATGGGTATAGAAAATCAACCAACCACCAGATTTATCTAAATCCTCGAGGATAGAAAAAAGTTTATCAATAGAATACAGATTCTCATACAACTTGACCGCTTTGAGGTTATGTAAATCAA
>DATGOR010000087.1:0-6875 GCA_035305805.1 Vicingaceae bacterium
TGATCTGTTGTTATAGTTACTGTACCATTTGCATTAAATTGATTAGAAGTTATATTCCATGTTGGACCTGGAGGACCTTGTGGACCGGTTGCTCCAGCAGGGCCTTGAGGGCCTTGAGGACCGGCTGGACCCGCAGGGCCAGTAGCGCCAGCTGGGCCGGCTGGACCAGTCGCACCAGTTGCACCCGTAGCTCCTGTTGGACCGGCTGGACCTTGTGGCCCCTGAGGACCGGCAGGGCCGGCTGGACCAGTTGCTCCGGCAGGACCGGCTGGGCCTTGTGGACCTAGAGCCTGCACCCATTGTGTACCATCGTAGTACCAATAACCAACAGCTCCACCTGTCATAGCGGCATTTGTGTTATATACCAACAAGCTTGTTGCTGGTGTTGGTATAGTTGTTACGTCTGTTGTAGATGTTAAAGAAACTCTTGGTACTAATAAACCTTTATTAGTAAAGTCTATATCTAATCCAGCTGAATTATCTGGTAATGCTCCTGTTGTGTTTATACCTACATTTTGAGCATATCCAAACATACTTAAGGAGATTATACTAATGGTAAAAATTATTTTTTTCATGAATTTGTTTCTTTAGAGATAGTATTATTATTGTTTCTTTTCTAATGCTTCTATTCGTTTCTCCAGTTGCTCTATAATAGTTTGCTGTTCTTTGATAGCTTCAACTAAAACGGGCACTAAAAGTGTGTAACTTAAAGATTTAACCTTATGAACATTATGCTCTCTTGACATCCCATTATCCATCTCTCCTGGTGTTGAATATAAATTTGCTTCCCTCACAATATATGGGAAAACTTTTTCCACTTCTTGAGCAACAAAACCTACTTGCTTTGTTTGAGTATCTAATCCTAATCCTGGGAAATTGGTATTGTCAAAATAGTATTCTACCCCTCTTAATTGCATCACTTTATCTAAAGCTCCATCAATTGTAACAATATTTTTCTTTAATCTTTGATCAGATATGTTTTGCCAAGCAGTAGTTCCTCCTGCCCAACCATTAGAAAACAAAGCCCATCCTGTTGCCGCCATTGTATTTCCGCCCACAAAACCAGCAAGAACTCCATTACCGGCATTACTATTAGAAAACCCCTCTACTCCAGCAGCTGTTCCTGCAGCATTCATTGCTAACCCCATTAATCCATTTGCGGCTAAAGCAGTACCGTTATAATTTGTAATCCCAAACCATCCTCTACTACCATTTCCTGCATTTAAACTTTGAGCTCTTGCAATAGCATCTGTTGTGTTATTAAAATCCCACATAGTATGAAATTGAGTTACTGATGTGTTATTATTATAATGTATAAATGTAGTTGGTGTTGGCGTAAAGAATCCTATATTCCCATTAGCCTCAATGGTCATTCTTTCAATATTGGTAGTTCTAAATTTCACATCTGCTGCATTGGTAGAACCGATAAAATTTGCAGCTGCAATACCTGCGTTACCAGTGGTTAACCACGCTGCTTGTGTAGATGTTACCGGACCACCAGAACCAGCAGTACCATTTACTATAACATTTCCATTCGCATTAAATGAAGGAGTAGTCAACGTCCAAGAAGGCCCCATCGGACCTTGGGGACCTTGGGGACCTTGGGGACCGGCTGGACCCGCAGGACCAGTCGCACCAGCTGGACCCGCAGGACCAGTCGCACCAGCTGGGCCGGCTGGACCTTGTGGACCTTGTGGGCCGGCTGGACCAGTTGCACCCGTAGCTCCTGTTGGACCGGCTGGACCTTGTGGCCCCTGAGGACCGGCAGGGCCGGCTGGACCAGTTACTCCGGCAGGACCGGCTGGACCTTGTGGACCTAGAGCCTGAACCCATTGTGTTCCATCGTAGTACCAATAACCTACAGCTCCACCTGTCATAGCAGCATTTGTATTATATACCAATAAACTTGTAGCAGGTGTTGGTATTGTTGTTACATCTGTTGTTGATGTTAACGAAACTCTTGGCACTAACAATCCCTTATTATTAAAATCAACATCTAAACCAGCTGATGCGTCTGGCAGTGCTCCTGTTGTGTTAATTCCCACATTTTGTGAAAATGCAAAAGTACTCGCAGCAACAAAGCTTATTACTAATATTACTCTTTTCATAGTGTTTTATATTAAGTTATTTTTTGAATTTTTAATGGTCAAATATAGCATAATTTTAGATACTTTAACAATATTTACGTAGCTTAATAAAGTATTTTTACTTATTGGTAGCAGATTGACGTCTATTTATCGAAATAGGTTGCATATATTTTTTATTTCATACAAAGTTTTCCACAAGCGTAATTTTATACTTTAGATACCCTTACCTTTGCTTTATGAATTATCTAGAATCGCTTAACACCGCTCAAAAAGAAGCTGTAACAACAACCGAAGGCCCTGTAATGGTAATAGCGGGTGCCGGCTCCGGAAAGACTAGAGTACTGACTTATAGAATAGCACACCTTATTAGCAATGATGTTGATCCTTTTAATATTCTTGCTCTAACTTTTACCAACAAGGCTGCTCAAGAAATGAAAGAGCGTATTGGAAAAATTATTGGATACAACGAAGCCCGCAATATTTGGATGGGTACTTTTCATTCCGTTTTTGCTCGTATTTTAAGAACCGAATCTGAAAAAATCGGCTACCCTTCTAATTTCACGATTTACGATACGCAAGATGCAAAAAACCTTATCAAGACTATTTTAAAAGAAATGGGACTTGACGAAAAAATCTACAAACCTAACTTGGTACTCCACAGAATTTCAAGTGCCAAAAACAATTTGATTTCTGCTACAAGATATGCCAATGATGTTACTCTTCAAAATGAAGACAGACAATCTGCCAAGCCTAGGATTGGAGAGATTTACCTTACCTACGAAAAAAGATGCTTTCAGGCTTCGGCAATGGATTTTGATGATTTATTGTTTAAAACCAATATTCTTTTTAAAGATTTTCCGGATGTTTTATACAAATACCAACATCGTTTTAAGTACATATTGGTAGACGAATACCAAGACACCAACTTTTCGCAATACATTATTGTGAAAAAATTAGCCGCTGTCTTTCAAAACATTTGTGTAGTAGGAGATGACGCACAAAGCATTTACGCTTTCAGAGGGGCTAACATCGAAAATATTTTAAACTTTAAAAACGATTATCCTGATTTAAAAACTTTTAAACTAGAGGAAAATTATCGTTCTACCAAAACTATTGTAGGGGCTGCCAACAACATCATTAAAAACAACAAGCATCAATTAGAGAAGAATGTCTTTACATCTAACGAAGTTGGCAATAAAATAAAAGTTTTTAATGCCGCAACCGAAAACGAAGAGGGAAAACTTGTTGCCAATGCCATTTTTGATATCCAACAAAATCAAAAAGCAAAAAGTAAAGATTTTGCAGTATTGTACCGAACCAATAACCAATCAAGATCTATAGAAGAAGCTCTTAGAAGAAAAAACATACCCTATAAGATTTATGGTGGACTTTCTTTTTACCAAAGAAAAGAGGTGAAAGATATGTTGGCTTATTTCCGAGTTATTATAAATCCTAACGATGAAGAATCTCTAAAAAGAATTATTAATTACCCCACTCGCGGAATAGGAAATACTACTATTGACAAAATTGCCATTGCAGCTGTTAATCATGAAAAATCATTGTGGGAAATTATTACCAATATTAATTACTACCCTGTGGATATCAACAATGGAACTAAAAATAAATTAGCTCAGTTTATAGATATGATTACTAGTTTTCAAATCCAATTGAAAACCAAAAATGCTTACGATTTAGGACACGAAGTAGCCTCTACATCAGGAATTTTGAAAGAACTCTTTAGCGATAGAACCCCGGAAGGTATTAGCAAATACGAAAATATACAAGAGCTGCTTAATGGACTGAAAGAGTTTACTGAAACTGAAAACGAATTGGAAGAAGATGTTACCCCAAGAGGCTTACCGGAATTCCTGCAAGATGTAGCATTACTTACCAATGCCGATAATGAAAAAGAAGAAGACAAAGATAAAGTAACCTTAATGACCATCCATGCTTCTAAAGGCTTAGAGTTCCCTCATGTGTTTATTGTTGGATTGGAAGAAAATTTATTTCCATCACAACTTTCTTTAACTTCTAGGGCAGATTTGGAAGAAGAGAGAAGGCTTTTTTATGTTGCTGTAACTCGTGCTGAAAAATCGCTAACACTTTCTTACGCAACATCAAGATACAAATTTGGAACTGCTCAATTTAATGAACCAAGCAGGTTTTTAACAGAAATTGATGACAACTTACTAGAACATCAAACAACTGCCAATCCTTCTTCTCACTCGTTTGAGGATGAAAGGAAATCCTACTATTCTTCACAAAGAAATACTACGAATTATTACCAAAAAACAGCACCTACCCCCCAAGCTAAACCAGCTCCTTTACCTAAAAACCTCAAAAAACTTCCTGCAAATGTTTCAGCTTCAAGTGCCGAAAATTTAGATTTACAAATAGGCACCATGGTGAACCACGAGCGTTTTGGCAACGGAATTATTACTCACCTTGAAAATGGAAAGGCTACCGTTAATTTTCAACAAAGCGGCACTAAGCAATTATTGTTAAAGTTTGCCAAGCTAACTGTGATAAATTAGCTAGTAACCTATGTTGGTTAGTCATCTAGCATAAATGTAGTATAATTAGAATTATATGCTTTCATCCCTATAGGTTTTTCCATACACTTTTCTGGAGCACCTTTTGCCAAAGAAATCTCTAATTCAGTTACAAAAATTACATTTTGATGAGATTTTATTGTTTTTTGTACGATTTTTTCAATATATGAGGAGGAGGCATTTTTATAACTAATTTCTCTAAAAATTTCGTTTAAATTATAAATGTTCGTATTTTCAGTAGTACTGTAATAAGTGATTTTTGACAAAACATCCTCATTAAATACTGTAATTTCTTTAAAATTCATTTTCTCGTACATTTCTTTATGTTTTAATCCTGTAAAGTAAATTGTTTTTGGTGGCGATTCTAATACAACAACAGAATCAACAAATGTTTTTATAGATTCGTCAATGTTTTTGGGGTTAGAAAACATAAAATCAATATTAAGTAAGGTAAGGCAACCCACATTATTTATTGGTAGATTGTAACTATAAGATGACTCAAAATTAGGCGTGATAATTTGGTTTGCCTCACAAAGAAAAACCCTACCATACACCCTTTTCTTCGATAACGATGAAATAGATAATCTTAATATACCAGTTATTGTTTCATTCCAGCTTGAATCGGGAATTGCTGTTTTTAAAACAAAATCATAATACAATGAAGTATCTGATTTCAACATATTTTTATGAGCGTTTTCTAACTGTTTTACATATTGTTGCTTAATATCTTGAGCCTGATTAACTATAGAAAATGTGTCAAGTAAGTAATTTAATGATTTTAGACAGAGTACCGAATTATTAAAATGCCTACTTAACTGAATTGTGGTGTCTTTAATATTTATTCCCGTTAATCTTATTTTTTTAAAATCAAAAGTTCTACAAACGCCATCTTTATTTGTAAATCCTAAAACTTTTCCATACTCGTTAACAACAATAACATCTTCAATTGGAATTAAAGTTTCACAATCAATTATCTTTATGGATTGGGAATAAGAATTCCCAATCCATAACAAAGTTAGTAGAAGGTTTAAAAATTTTCTCATAATTAATTTCCAACAACTGAATACATTGCAGCATTGGTAGCCGTAGCGTTTGCATTAACCCCACCTAATCCATCAGTTGGATCTGGTCGTGGACCTTCCAAAGCTCCTCTAATGTCATCAATAACAAAATCAATTGCATTTTTAATCTTACAGAAGAAACCACATCTTTGATTGTTTCCGTTATTGCCATTATTATCATTACGCCCATTTACTACTCTAAAATGCCATGGATTATTTTCATTTATTGCAACATCATACCATAAATTATAACTATGTCTTGCAATTGAAGTTGCCACAAGTAGTTTGCCTGCATTGTTAACTATATTGGTAGTTGCATCATACTCAACTTCATACTGTTCCAAAATTTCATTTTCAATTAAATATACAGAAGAAGAAAACTCATCTGGAGTCGGTATAAATTGAGCATTTTTTAAATCAAAAAGCAAGCCCATAATTCTTTCTAATGCAATCCTTTCATTTTCAGTAAATGATGAATTTTGAATTATTTTATCAACAGAATTAGTTGCATTCAGACCATTTATTAACCCCATGAAATGATTCATTTCTCCCCAAGTAATTGTTTGATTGTTTACCAACCCTTTGTTCAGTATAATAGAACTTGCCAGTTCAAACCTCTCTCTTCTTGTAAGATTAGGTAAATTTGGATTATTTCCCATCTCAATTATTATCGAATTATGTAACAACCCAAACTTCTCAAAATCATTTCTTTCAACTAGCCTAGATAAAGAACTATTATAAACCTCGTTTGACACATGTGTTTTAACTGTATTTAATTCTTTTAACTTTTCCTTTTCACAACTGTTAAACAATGTAATTGTAGAAATAGCAATACTTAATAAATAATATTTTTTCATGTCATTAAAATTTTATGATTCTAGATGACGTAAAGTAAAGTAAAGTAAAGTAATTTTTCAAATAAAGTTTTCAACAAACCACTCGCGCTTAAGCAATTATAAAAATTGAACAGACATCTCTATCTTTAATGATTGTTTTTTGTAATTTCGTCCTTAGTTTATAATCAACTATTATCTATGCAAAATTTAGAAAAAGACTACAACACCAGAAGACCTAAAATGGTTATTCCCGAATACGGCAGAAACATTCAAAAAATGATAGACCATGCCATTACCATTGACAACCGTGAAGAACGCAATAAAATTGCCAACGCCATC
>DATGOR010000088.1:0-18455 GCA_035305805.1 Vicingaceae bacterium
GTAATTTTAGATTACAAAAAATCTCGACAACAAGCGATTGGATTTTTATTACCGAATCAGAAATCGAGCTTACCACTCCGGCAATATGTAGTTTCTGTAGATAGTATTGAAAAGCTTACTTCAATAGATTTTTTCTTTCGACTAGAAGACAATCAGGAGCAATTTTTAGAACAAAATCTTTGTGCCAATTGTTGGCAGTGGTAGTATGTTAAGGGGTACAATCTTTAGTTCTCAGTGTTTAAACCTCAAACATTTTTCCTTATAGGCTTTAATAAGCCTTCCAAGCCATTGAGTTTTATTTCATGCATAGTTGCCAGCATTACTCCTAATTTTCCTTTTGGGAAGCCCTCTCTAGAAAACCATTCCAAATAAAAAGCCGGTAAATCACAAATCAATCGACCTTTGTATTTTCCGTAAGGCATTTTTGTTTTTACCAAATCAATTAATAACTGTGGATTGGGAGAATTGGTTTCCATTAATTTTGAGCATTAAAAACTAATTGGCCATCAACAAAAGTCATCTCTACTTTAGCTTTGAGTAGTTCTTGCTCGTCCACTTGCATAATATCTCTATTTAAAATAACAAAATCAGCACTTTTACCTACCTCTAAACTGCCTTTTTCTTGTTCTTCAAAATTGGCTATGGCTGCCCAAATAGTCATTCCTTTAAGTGCTTCTTCTCTGGATAATTTGTTTTGAGGTAGAAACCCGTTTGGCGGATTTCCATTTACATCTTTTCTCACAACTGCTGCATAAAAGGTGGCTAAAGGATTAATGTCTTCCACGGGGAAATCCGTGCCTAAAGCAATCATTCCTAGCTGCTGTAACAACTCTTTGTACGCATAAGCAGATGGAAGTCGGTTGGTTCCCAATTTTTCCTCTGCCCATTTCATATCGGAAATAGCATGAACAGGTTGTACGGATGGAATGATGGTAAATTTTTTGAATTTTTCTAAATCGTTTGGATGAACAACCTGAGCGTGTTCAATACGCCACCTTTTGTCGTTAGTTGTTTTAAGGGCATCTTCATATACTTCCAAAATCATTCTAACCGCAGAATCACCAATGGCATGTGTATTCATCTGAAAACCTTTATCGGCCAACAATGGAGCATATTTCTTGTAAAATGCTATATCGTGCAGCAACAATCCTTTATTACCATTGTTGGAGTGATAATCTTCTAACAAACAGGCACTTTCTGAGCCTAAGGAACCATCGGCATAGAATTTAAAAGAGGAAACATTTAGTTGGGGAGTTTTGTAAGGACCTTTAGCTAGATATTCCTCCAAAAGTTCCGGTAGAGCTGATATCATAGCATAAACTTTTATTTTGAGTTTACCCGATTTTTGTAATTCATCAATTAATTCAATCTCTGAACGATTAAGCCCGGCATCATCTACAGTGGTAAGTCCCACCGAAAAAAGTCGTTTTTCTGCTTCAACAAGAGCTTTTTGTAATTGAGATTTGGTGTAGTTAGGTAATTGATTTTGTACTAATATCTTAGCGTTGTCTATTAAAATCCCTGTGGGTTTCCCATCCTTTATTTCAACTATTCCTCCTTCAATAGTGGTTTCTTCATTGATGTTAGTCAAATCCAACGCCTTTTGATTAACTAATGCAGCGTGTCCATCAATTCTTGATAAGAATATTGGTTGTTCAGGAAACAGTTCATCCAACTTAGTTTTATTTGGTAAGGTTTTGTTTTCCCACAAATGTTCATCCCAGCCTCTACCAATTATCCATTGTTCTTTTGTTAGCTTATTTTCTTTAATAAAATCCTTAATTTTTTCTAATACCTGGTCAAACGAGGTGGTGCCAATTAAATTAACTTCGAGCAAATTTTTTGAAAACCCAACAAAGTGGCAATGAGCATCTATAAACCCGGGGTAAATAGCTTTGCTTTCGGCATCTATTAATTCCTTAGAAAAATATTTGTTTAAAATTTCATTCTCCGGACCTATAGCAACAATTTTTCCGTCTTTAATAGCCATTGCTTTAGCTGTTTCAAAATTGTCATTAACAGTATAGATGTTTCCGTTGCGAATAATTAAATCTACCTCGGCACTCTCTCTGCAAGAAAAAAAGGTGAAAAGAAGAAAAGAAAAAATTGCTATTCTGATAAGGTTCATTTCATCTACTTTAAAAAAGTAAAATTAATTATTGCTATTCATTTAGTAACATTATACTGAGTTAAAATAAATTTTTGTATTTTTACTCTTGAGAATTTTAAACCCCTCAGAGGTACAACTATTGATAAATAGTTCAAAAAGTAAAATTTATAAAATTATAAAATTATGAAAACGATACTCAATTTATTATTAATCGGAATGCTGGTGGCCTCTACAAGTGTTTTTGCTCAGCAGCAAAAAAAACTTAATACCAAAGTGAATAAAGAAACTATTGAAGAGAATCAGGTATTACAACAAAACCAAATAAACACTAACGATTTGCTAGTTTCTTTAAATAGAACGAATAATGCTATTGATAAGGCTTACCAATCGGTTCAAAAAAACAAGGTGTATTCAGGTAATTTAGCGAAAGCCGTTTATCATCAAAAGTTAGCCAAAAAATACCTGAAAGAAAACAATAATTACCGAGCTTTACACCACACTAGAGTGGCGAGATTTCAAGCTTTTATGTCGATACGAGCCAACAAAGAGTTCAATGAAAATGAATGGGATTACACTCAAAAAGAGCAAGAGATGTTTGGTAAAGGTATTCCTAATGATGAATTAACAACCGAATTAAACAAAACGTACAGTGCTGAAAATCTAAAAGATGAAACCATTACCGAAGAAGATTTAAAAGACATAGAAGTGGCTAAAGTAGCTACAACTAACGAGTAATTATATTGATATTTTATTTTTATGAGCTGTCTTAATTTAACCGATTAAGACAGCTTTTTTATTTAAACCTAATGCTAAAATACCGACTACTAACAGACGAAGAGTTGAAAGAACTAGAACATGAGTTCAAACAATTTTTAATTGTTAATGAAGTTTATGATGAAGAATGGCGAAAACTGAATGCCGAAAATAGTAAAAAAGTAGATGAATTAATTGTACTTTTTAGCAACTTGGTAATAGAAAAATCGCTAAAAAAAATCATGTTTTTGGAATTAGTTACCGAAGAAGGTATTAAAGCTTTTCATTACAAAGAAAATGAAGCCATCCTTATAGGAATTACATCTGACCAAAAAAACATTAACTTTTTAACTGTTTCGACTGAAAAACTTACGACTGCTCCATTAAAAATTTATTCCGTAACAAAAAAATACGAAGCTTCCAGAGAAGAAGAAGTTTTTAAAATGTTACAATCCGGTGCCGGAATTATTGACGAGCAAAGATTTCGCCAACTGGAACTAGCTTATGAATATTCTACACAAAAGAAACAAAATTGATGCGATTGCTCCGTAAATATAATGGTTCTTTTCTTAAAACAATGCATGTTATTATTGCTTTTTGCTTTTATTTTCAAGCAATTGCTCAAAACAACATCCAAACTATTTTTAATGAATTAAAAAATCATCCGGATTTAAAAAATGCCTCCATTGGCTTTTATGCTTACAACATGGATGATAACAAAGAACTAATAAACATTAATGGTGATTTAGCCCTCATTCCTGCATCCACCTTAAAACTAATTACTACTGCTACAGCTCTGGAAATATTAGGAAAAGATTATACTTTTCAAACAAAAATTGCCTATTCAGGAACTGTTGAAAACGGGATATTGAATGGCAATATTTATATCATTGGTGGAGGAGATCCTGCTTTGGGTTCTCACCGTTATTCTTCTTTTTACGGAGATTTTCTAGAGCAATGGAAGAGCTCTGTTCAATCGTTGGGAATTGATTCTATCAATGGACAAATTATTGGTGATGCGTCTATCTTTGATAATGAAATTCCACCTACTTGGATTTGGCAAGATTTAGGGAACTACTTTGGTGCCGGAGCAAATGGGTTAAGTATATATGAGAATTTTTATTACCTCCATTTATCTTCTACTAATGGGGTGTCTATAACGGATATTCAGCCTAAAATTCCTCAACTTAAAATCGAAAATTATTTGAATGCAGGTAGTACACATAGAGATTTATCCTACATTTATGGAGGTCCCTATCAGTATAATAGATACATTTCAGGAGAAATTCCCAACAATAAAAACCGTTTTACGGTAAAAGGCTCCATTCCCGATCCTGCTTTTTTATGTGCTTATCAATTAGATAGTTTATTAAAAATTAATGGAGTAAACATTTGTTTACCTCCTACTACCTTAAGGTTATCACCTCAAAAAGTTGCTCATCCATTAACGGAAATTACTAGCACCCAATCGCCTAGTTTAGCGTCTATTATTAGTCAAACAAATTTATACAGCATTAATTTGTATGCAGAGCATTTGCTCAATCACATAGGATTGAAAATTAAAAACAAAGGTGGTTTTGATGCAGGAATTGAAGCTATCATTGAATTTTGGAAAAGTAAGGGGATAGATATGGATGGTATGAATTTACATGATGGTAGCGGCCTGTCTAGATTTAACACATTAACTACTAAGCAATTGTCTGCTATTTTGCAATACATGGCAAAAAGTACTAATCATGATGTGTTTGAACAATCATTGGCGGTAGCAGGAAAAACAGGTACTTTACGAAGTATGGCACAAAATACTAGTGCAGAAGGAAAAATTATTGGTAAAAGTGGTTATATGACTAATGTTAGGAGTTATGCAGGATATATCAAAACAAAGAGCAATAAAAAAGCGGTATTTGCAATTATTGTTAATAACTACAACTGTACCGCTTTTGAAATGAAAAAAATATTAGAAAAAGTGTTGATAGGTTTAACTAATGAAAATTAAACCGCTTTTAATTTTCCGTTTTTAGATTCTCCTAAAACAACTACATCTTTCACTCTTTCGTATTCTTTAATAGCTGAAAGCATAGCTTCTTTAGAATCTCTTCTAATTTTTATTCCTCCGGATTTCGCACCTTTGTTTCTTATTTCTAAATAAAATCCGTCTTTAAGTTTGGTTGGTTTTGTTGCTGGTCTTCCCATCTTGAGTATATTAATTAAATAGTTACTAAAATTTTTATTTAATCTAAATTACACTTATTTTTTAGAAATCCAAATAATACGAATTTTATTTAACATTAATTAACTCAAGTCAGAATATTTTTTTTGTTTTTTAACAAAGTAATGATACAGAATGCTTTTGTCATAAACTGTAGATGGAAACGCTTTTGTTGCACTGTTTTTTGAAGCGTTTAAAACATACTTGTAAAATGCAAAATGGGCTTTAATGATAGCAAAACAATGGTTGAATTTCCCTTCCATAATAAATTTTATACCTGCCAATCCATCTAAAAATAAACGTACAAAAATAATTCTTCCTCTTTTTTTGTGAGGTAAGTTTTTGTACAACATGGTTAGATTGTTTCTAAAATTCAAAAATGTTTTAAATGGCTTTACTTTGTTCAATGTACCTCCACCAACATGAAAAACTTCAGATTGTGGTACTACTACTATTTTTTTTCCTTTATTTTGAATCCTCCAACACAAGTCTATTTCTTCCATATGAGCAAAAAATAACCCGTCAAAACCTTGTAATTGATGAAAAATAGTTGACTTTATAAACATTGCGGCACCACTTGCCCAAAATATTTCTTTTTCACTATCGTACTGACCTCTATCTTCTTCTAAGTCATCGAAAATTCGTCCTCTACAAAAAGGATAGCCATACTTATCAATATATCCTCCGGCAGCTCCTGCATATTCAAAATATTCTTTTTGATGAAAAGCCTTTATTTTAGGCTGACAAACGGCTATTGCTTCTTCACTTCTTAATTTATCTACACAAGGGGTTAGCCAATTTGGAGTAACTTCTACATCCGAATTTAAAAGTACATAGATTTCAGCTTTTACCTGCTTTAATGCTTCGTTGTAACCTTGTGCAAATCCATAATTTTTATCCAACCTTATCACTTCAACGGAAGGAAAATTATCATGTAAAAAAGCTACAGAGTTATCAGTAGAACAATTATCGGCTACAATAATTTGAGCATCAGCAGAATAAAGTATGACTGTTGGTAGAAATTTTTCTAAATAACTTCTACCATTCCAATTTAATATAACTACTGCTACCGAACTTAAAGACATGTACTATCTGGGATTGGTGTAGAAATCATCTGCTCTTCCTCCCCAATGTTCGTTATTGTTCTGCTGCTCCATATCCACAGGCTGATTGGTTCTTTTATGCAAATGAACTTTCCATTGCGGATTATTTAATTCTCCGGGTAAGTTGGAGTGTAAAATAGGGTAATCATTGCTAATTAAATCAGGATTGTAAAAAACAAAACGTATGTTACTAAAATTTTCTACTTTATAATAATGCCAAATTTCATAAGGGTAAGCACTAGGTTCATTTTTTTGTTCAACAATGGTATTGGGCTTTCCATGTTTTAAGTAAACTCGTCCTCTATCGGTTTCATAGCCTTTTTTTATAGCGGTGCTAAACTCTTTGTTTACTACTTCTACTTCCTTTTTATATTTTTCCCACTCTTCCTGTGGATTTAAAGCGTTTCTAGTATGCCAAAAGTTATAAAAATATTTCTGCATTAACTCGTTATCTTTTCCTTTAAGTTGGTTTCTGGCATAATTTAACTCTACTGCAGAAGAAATAGGTTCAATACATTTAATGTATTCCGTAAGCTGTTTTTCGTCCATTGCTGTAACAAATGTATTATCAAAATCTATATTCGCTACATCTAAAACCAATGAAGGATTGCTTCGTTGAAAAAACACCTTTTTTTGAATCATTAATTCGTTTGACTTATCCCGAGCTTCTATTACCAAATTATAATTCCCGGAAGCCAAATTGCCTATGTTGAATGATTTTAAAAGAATATTCACAGGTTTTGCGGTCTCTCTTGTAAATCCTTTTAAGTTCCCCACGATAGTGTTGGTTTCGTAAGATTCTATCGAATAAGTAAGCAAATAGCTTTCTCCTTCACCTAAATATTTGTCAATATTGTATATTTCTGCATAAAAGGCTATTTTTTCAATGTTTTCAGGATAAAAATCGGAAGTGTAAGGCAAAATATCGTAACCACTTTTAGAAATAATAGACTTGGTGGTAGTTTTGGTTAATGACTCTACAAATTCAACATCTGAAATAGCCATTTTTTTGTCATTATAGTTAACGTTAAGCAGTTGCACCGACTTAAATGCCGGTAAAGTACTATTTAAGTCTTTAATGTTAATTTCAAATTCGTAGTTACCGTTAGGTAAGGAAATACGTTGTTGATCTATAAAGTTGGCAAGGTTGGTAGTATCTTCTGTTTCAGGACTAAGTAAATTGTATTTCTTAAACTTTTTAATTTCCTCCCCTTGTTTAAACAAATAAGTAATTTCAATAGTTCCTTGGTAAAGCTTATTTTCATTTAACTGATAATTGATGGAATTACCAACCACTGAAAGGTAGGTCTCAATGTAAGGGCCACTCTCAGGGGAATAAAAAGTACAGTAGGTAAAATAGGCTTTTAAATTCTGGGAATATCCAGTGTTTATTTGTGTAAAAAAAACTATGAATAAAATCCATAAAGCTTTATTATTAAAACGAAATACACTCACAAGTTAATTTTTAAAACGTTTATTACTTTAAATTTAATTTTTATTTTGGCAGATTTAAGAAAGTAGAAAAAAGATAAAAAACTTTCAATCAACTCATAACAAAAAACATACCTTTATCAAATTAAATATCCTACAAAGTTAACCAATAATACCTTAAGTACGGATGTATATTTATTTTTTCAAAAAAATGAAAAAAACATTTGAATTTTAAAATCTATTGCTACTTTTGCAGCGGAGAGATGGCAGAGTGGTCGAATGCGGCGGTCTTGAAAACCGTTGTACCGAAAGGTACCGGGGGTTCGAATCCCTCTCTCTCCGCCACTCAAAACAAAAGCCTTTAAGCACTAAGTTTAAAGGCTTTTTTCTTTTTGTAATTGCGGACTAACTTTTTTAATGATAAATTCGCTTTTTAAAACCTTCAATACGCATGATAGAAAAAGTAGTCATTATTACAGGAGCTTCTTCAGGGATAGGAAAAGCTTGTGCATTAAGATTTGCAGACAAAAATACCGCTATTGTTATTGCAGCTCGAAATAAAAATAATTTAGAAGCTGCAGCCAAAGAATTAGCAGATATTACTCCTCATGTGTTATCAGTAGCATGTGATGTAGCAAAGAAAAACGATTGTGAAAGACTGATTGAACAAACTATTGCTCAATTTCAGCGAATTGATGTACTTATTAATAATGCCGGAATATCTATGCGGGCTTTATTCAATGAAATGGATGTGGAAGTGTTAGAAAAAGTAATGAACATCAATTTTTACGGTACCGTATATTGTACCAAATTTGCGTTACCTTATTTATTGGCTTCAAAAGGCACTATTGTAGGTGTTTCTTCTATCGCAGGTTTTGTTGGTTTACCGGCAAGAACCGGATATTCTGCCTCTAAATTTGCCATGCAAGGTTTTCTAGAAGCCTTGCGTACTGAAAATTTTAAAACCGGATTAAAAGTACTTGTTGCTTGCCCCGGTTTTACAGCTTCAAATATAAGAAATACCGCTTTGGCAGCAGATGGGAACGCCCAAAAGGAGTCGCCTAGAGATGAAAATAAAATGATGACTTCTGAAGAAGTTGCCGATGAGATTTATAAAGCTGTTCAAAGGAAAAAACAACTTCTTGTTCTAACTTTTGAAGGTAAAATGGCAGTTTTTCTCAGTAAATTCTTTCCAAAATTCATCAGTAAAATGGTGTACAATAAAATGGCAAAAGAACCCAACAGCCCAATCAAATAATCTGCTTATTTTTGCCGGAAAAACAAATTGTTACAAAAAGATAAAATAAAACTCATTGTCGGACTAAGTTTGGCGGCAGTGGTATTTTCCACTTACTTATTAGTAGGAAAAGAAGGAAATACATTAATAATAGTTTCAGTAAGCAGTTTAATTATATGGATAGGAACCATGCTGCTTCTCAATAAAAAATAATAGCACAATGTTTGAAAAATTTTTAGGCAAGAACCTCATGGGGAAAATGGGGGAGATGCAAAAACAAATGGAAGAAATAAAACAGAAATTGAATAATATTTCTGTAATTGGAGAAGCAGAAGGTGGTAAAGTGCGGGTAATTGCTAATGGAAATAGAATGATAAACAATATCCTGATTGAGGAAGACTTTAAAAACAAAGTTACTACAAGTGAGCTTCAAGAGGCTATTTTAGTAGCATCCAACCGTGCGTTAGAACAAGCCGAAAGAGTAGAAAAATCTGAAATGAGCCATGCTGCTATGGGAATTTTACCGGGATTAGGATAATGGAATATTTAGTTATTGGCAGTATCGCTTTTTTTACGTCTATCCTAACTTTTTTTTCAGGATTTGGTGTAGGCACTATTTTAACTCCGGCTTTTGTACTTTTTTTTCCTATAGATTTAGCGGTAGCTATGACAGCCATTGTACATTTCCTCAACAATGTTTTCAAATTCGGACTAACTTATAAAGACATTGATAAAAGTGTATTGCTTAAGTTTGGAGCAACAGCTATTCCATTAGCATTTGTAGGAGCTTGGTTATTGATGAATTTCTCCAATAACAATCAAATTTTGTATGAATTTTCAATATCAAATACTGAATTTACCATAAGGTTGGTAGAATTAGTGGTAGGTTTAATGATGTTAGTTTTTGCTGTGGTGGAATTAATCCCTACCCAAAAAAGAACATTGTTAAAAAACAATATGTTGTATTTAGGCGGTGCTATTAGCGTTTTTTTTGGAGGTTTATCAGGACATCAAGGAGCATTAAGAACCATTTTTTTACTTCGTAGTGGCTTAACCAAAGAGGCATTTATTGCAACAGGCATTGCTATTGCTTGTATTGTTGATGTTAGCAGACTAAGTATTTACTTGTCTAAACTAGAAAAGGTATCGCTTATCGAAAATTTAGGGATCATTATTTCTACCACTTTATTAGCTTTTGCAGGAGCTTATATGGGGAAAAAATTACTCCAAAAAATAACTATTACATTTATTCAGTACTTAGTAGCGATATTGATTATACTAATATCAATATTGCTTATTTTAGGAATAATATAGCTTAGAAAAAGAAGAAATTCAAATTTACCAAGGAGAGTAAGGCGAGCCGAAACCACCTCCAAAACCGGTGCCGAAACCTGTATTGAAGCCTCCAAACTGACTGTAAGGATTGAATTTGTCGTTTACACGAATTTCTCCACTTAAAGTGAAACCACCACCGGGAGATCTATACTCCACAAAACCTGAATAACCAATTCTGTCGAATGAAGATATATTGCTTGAACTATAGGAATAATAAGGGTTGTTGAAGTCGGTCATGTTGTAAAAAACAGACCCGCCAACTGTCCAGCGTTCATCTACTTTGTATTTTGCTGCTACATAACCGTAAAATTGAGAAATATTGCCATTAAATGGTTGGTAACCGAATTCAGTAAAAGTAGGTAAGTTGTCTGCATGTATGTTTTGATATAAAATACCACCAAGTATGCTCCATTTTTTATTCAATTGATACGAAACCGAAGGGCTGTAATAAGTGCCGAAACTTCCGTTAGACATAATCATCGCTCCAAATCCAAAATTGTAGTTGAGCTTATCTATCGCACTTAATGAATCATAAGGGATGGCATAATTTTCATCCATAGCATATTTTAAGCTGTCATTTTTTTCAACTTGAGCGTAAGATGAAAAACTAAAAATAGTTACAAGCCCTATAAGTAAATATAATTGAGTGGTTTTCATTGCTCGGTATTTTCAAGAATTAATGTAAAATTAAAGAAATTAGTGGTGCTAACTACCAAACAAATGTTAAATTTTATGGCATAATAATTGGAAATCTAACATCAGTTAGTTTTTTAATTTAAAGTTTTAGGTTAGCTCAAGCCACCGATTTTTAGAATTGAAAAGAACGTTAGTTTGAGTGCTGTTGCTAAGTGCAACCAAAAGCTTCGGATTTTTTCCGGAGCTTTTTTTGTTGGTATTTGTAAGTTAAGCATGAAGTTATTTATAAAAACTTTCAAAAATAGTTTTTTAACATTAACAACATTGCTTTGAGTGCACCTCTTGTTTTTGTTCCAATTTTTGTTTATTTTGGCAGAAGTTTTAAAAGAATAAATATGTCAAAAAACATCAGTGAACTTTCAGGGAGAAAAGGCTTGAAACACAATCTTTTTGAAGAAATTGGTAAAGCTGCTACCGCTACCGGAACTCCTTCAACAAAAGACTTAGAGCAACTGGCTCAAGAGTTTTTAGTGGGAAATGCCGTAGCCTATGGTGCAGCTACATTTTATGATTTTACCAAACCTGAAAATAAGGGTAAAAAAGTGTATGTGTGTAACGGAAGTGCTTGTGTTTGTGCAGGTACACAAAAAAAAGTAAATGAAGCACTATTGCAACAGTTTAATGCTGATGAAATTGGACACATGACTTGTTTGGGAAGATGCTATGAAAACAGTGCTTTTCATTACAATGGAAAAAATTATTCAGGAAAAGATATTGAACAAATTGATAATATTACTGCTGTAAAAGCAGACTTAACTAACTACCGCGTAAAAGCTACCCAACCTTTTTTAACCCAACCTTATGAAGGATTTGAGCAACATTATGGTTTGTTAAAAAAGTCTTTGCAAAAATCTCCGGATGAACTACTAGGTGAGATTAAAAAATCGGAAATAAGGGGTAGAGGAGGTGCAGGATTCCCTATGGGGTTTAAATGGGAGGCTTGTAAAAATGAACAAAGCGATACCAAATTTATTATTTGCAATGCTGATGAAGGTGATCCGGGAGCTTACTCCGATAGATATTTGCTAGAACAGCGACCACATTCTGTGTTATTTGGAATGATGATAGCCGGTTACATTACCGGAGCCAATTGGGGAGTACTTTATATCCGAGCTGAATATCCTGAATCTGTTGAAATAGTGCAAAATGCTATCAACGAATTAAAAGCAAATAATTTATTGGGTGAAAACATTAATGGATCAGGATTTAATTTTGATTTTAAAATTATAAAAGCTCAAGGAGCATATATTTGTGGTGAAGAAACCGCTTTAATCAACTCCATAGAAGGTCAACGGCCAGAAGTAAGAACTCGTCCGCCATACCCTACTCAACAAGGGTTGTTTAATAAGCCTACCATCGTGAACAATGTAGAAACCTTAGCTGCAGTTTATGTAATTATTAAAAATGGAGGAGCATCTTATGCAAAATTTGGAACAGAAAAATCTAAAGGAACAAAATTAGTATGCTTAGACAGCTTTTTTAAGCAACCGGGTATTTATGAAGTAGAAATGGGAACTCCCTTATCTACAGTAGTTTACGAATTGGGCGGAGGTTTTAAAGAACCTGTTAAAGCCATGCAAATTGGCGGTCCTTTGGGTGGAATAGTACCTGTATCTAAAATAGCATCTCTTTCTTTAGATTTTGAATCGTTTGCTCAACAAGGTTTTTTATTAGGGCATGCTTCTGTGGTTTGTATTCCGGAAAAATACCCCATGATGAATTATATTGAACATTTATTTGATTTTGCATCCTATGAAAGTTGTGGTAAATGTTTTCCTTGCAGATTAGGAACAAAACGAGGTCAAGAAATGGCAGAAAAGGCTTTGGATGGAGAATATAAAATTAGTAGAAAATTATTCCAAGATTTATTAGTTACGCTACAACAAGGTTCTCTTTGTGCCCATGGAGGAGGCATTCCTTTACCTATTCAAAATGCACTAACCTATTTTGACGATGAACTAAAACCATATTTTAGCTAATACAAAAACATCCTAAGCTATGAACAATACAGCATACATTAACAATCAACCGTACCAGTTTAAAGAAGGCGAAAGCATATTAAACTTTGTAAAAAGAATAGAAGGAGAAAAAATAATTCCAACATTGTGTGATGCCCCAAATTTAGAAGCATTTGGCTCTTGTAGGGTATGTAGTGTAGAAGTGTCATTGGAAGCAAACGGAAAAACAAAAACAGTAGCATCGTGCCATACACCTGTAACTAACGGTATTTTTATTTATCCGGAAACGCAACAAATTTTAGAATTAAGAAAAAATATCATAGAATTGGTACTAACGGATCATCCGTTAGATTGCTTAACCTGCGAAGTGAATGGGAACTGTGAACTGCAGGATGTAGCTGCAAAAGTTGGAATTACAGAGGTTAGATATCCTGAAGGTGCTAACCATTTGGGCAAAACCAAAGATATTTCTCATCCCTATATGCGTTCCGAATTATCAAAATGCATCAATTGCTATCGTTGTGTTAGAGCGTGTGATGAGGTGCAGGGAGAGATGGTGCTTACTATGGCAGGACGAGGTTTTGATGCCCATATTGTAAAAGGCTTCGATCAATCTTTCATGGATTCCGATTGTGTGAGTTGTGGTGCTTGTGCTCAAGCTTGTCCAACCAATGCTATTTCTGATGTTTTTCAATCAAAATCTATACAAGGAACCAAAAAGACTAGAACTATTTGTACTTATTGTGGAGTTGGTTGCAACCTTGAAGTTGCTACCGTTGGAGGAAAAATAAAATCTATTCAAGCACCTTATGAAGCTGAAGCAAACGGTGGACACACTTGTTTGAAAGGACGCTATGCCTTTAAGTTTTATGATCATCCGGACAGATTAACTTCTCCAATGATAAAACGTAATGGTGAATTTGAAAAAGTTACTTGGGAGGAAGCTTATGATTTTATAGCAGACAATTTGAATCGTATTAAAACTACTAATGGTCCTGATGCTATAGCCGGTATTTCCTCTGCAAGAACACCCAACGAAGAAAATTATTTGATGCAAAAATTTATAAGAGCTGTAATTGGTACGAACAACATAGATTGTTGTGCCAGGGTGTGTCATTCGCCTACTGCTTTAGGGATGCAACGCACCTTTGGAACAGGAGCGGCCACCAATTCTATTGCCGATTTAGAACATACCGATTGCATTTTGGTAATAGGAGCGAACCCAACAGATGCTCATCCTGTTACAGGAGCTAAAATAAAGCAAAAATTCATGAAAGGCGTAACCAGCATAGTGGTTGACCCAAGAAAAATAGAATTAGCTAAATATGCCACTTATCATTTACAACTTCGTCCCGGAACCAATGTAGCTTTATTGAATATGATGTTGTATTTTATCATTTCAGAAGGCATAGAAGATAAAGCATTTATAGAAAGTCGTTGCGAAGGCTACGAAGAGATGAAAGAAGAAATTTTGAGATTAGATATTAATGAGTTGGAAAAAATTACAGGAGTAGATAAATATTTAGTAAAAGAAGCTGCCATAGCTTATGCAACAGCAAAAGCTGCAATGGAATTTCACGGATTAGGAGTAACAGAGCATTATCAAGGAACATTTACGGTTCAGTTAATTGCTGATTTAGCTATGATTACCGGAAATGTTGGAAAAAAAGGAGCAGGTGTAAATCCACTTAGAGGTCAAAATAACGTGCAGGGGGCAGCAGACATGGGAGCACAACCGCACCAAGGAGCCGGTTATTTAGATGTTACTAATCCGGAGATAAACCAACGCTACAACCAATTTTATGGAGCTGAAGTACCTAGTCATATTGGTTATAAAATCCCGGAAATGTTTGATGCAGCTATCAATGGTGATTTAAAGGCTTTATGGATTATTGGCGAAGATGTGGTACAAACTGACCCTAATACGCAAAAAGTTATGAAAGCTTTGGATAGCCTAGAGATGTTGGTAGTTTCAGAACTTTTTATGACAGAAACAGCTAAGATGGCAACTGTTTTACTTCCTGCTTCATCCTTCTTAGAAAAAGAAGGAACGTTTACTAATGGAGAACGTAGAATACAACGTGTTCAAAGAGTAGTAGAACCAATTGAAGGAACCAAACCAGACGGACAAATTATTGTAGAAATGATGCGAAAGATGGGGTATGATCAATGCGATTACACGGCAGACAATATGTTAAAAGAAATTTCGCAAATAGTGCCGTTTTTTGCCGGAGTTAAATGGAATGATTTAGGTGATAATGGAAAACAATGGCCTGTTTTACCGGATGGAACGGATACCAAAATGATGCATGTAGATGGGTTTAAAAGAGGAAAAGGAAAGTTCTATTTTTATCCTTACGAAGAAAGTAGGGAAGTGAAAAACCATGGTAAAGATTACCCTTATATTATTACTACTAATCGAGAATTAGAGCATTACAACTGTGGAGCAATGACTCGTAGAACAGGAAATGTAGAGATTTTAACGGAAGATGTTTTATTAATACATCCCGATGATGCAGCCAAAGAATTAATAAACGATGGAGATATGGTTTGTGTGGAAAGTCCTAGAGGTAAGGTAGATATTAAGGCAAAAATTACAGATGAAGTAAAGCCCGGAATTTTAAGTTCCACGTTCCATTTCCCCGATATTATGTTGAATAATATTACATCTGACGAACATTGTACAGAAGCAATGTGTCCTGAATACAAAGTGGTAAGTTGTAGAATTAGAAAAAGCAAAGGGAAGCATAAAGTGTTAGCAAATGCCTAAGAGTCTTTGAGAGCGATGATATAATATTGAGCTCCGAAAGTAAATTTTGACAACCTTTTTTCGGATTGTTCACTTTGACTTTTGTTGTACTTCATCAATTAATTGGCTTTGTAATAATATTTCTTCATACTTTGGCTGGAAGTTACCTTGTTCAACAGTACTATAAAATTCGTTTAAAATGGATACAAAGTGGTTCTCGGCATCAGCAAAATACTCTTCTTTATAATCTTGTTGTTCTAGTGTAATTAGTGGTTGATGAAGTGGTGCAGGGGTAAACGACTTATGAGCAATTATTTTTCCCTTACTTCCCCATAATTCATAGTTACATTGGTAAAAATTATCAAAACCAAATGCTATCTCACTAAACATACCTTGTGGATTAACAAGAAAAGCTCCACCATAAACATCAACTTCGTGATTTAAACAATTAAGTATTGCAGCTTTTACCGTAAGCTTATTGCCTAAAAAAAGTTGAGTAGCCTTTAGGGTATATGCTCCTGCATCTAACAAAGCTCCACCTCCAAGCTGTTGGTTGTATCTAAAATTATTTTTATCTAATGGAGGAAAGCCAAAAGAACTTCTAAAACATCTTAGTTCACCAATTTTTCCTTCGCTAATCAGTTTTTTTACCAATTGGTGCTGATTATGGTATTGAAACATAAAGTTTTCCATGATTAGCAACTGACGAGATTGTGCAGCATGAACCATTTCTCTTGCTTCAATATAATTCATTGCCAAGGATTTTTCTACCAACACGTGTTTATTGGATTGAAGGGATTTAAGCACCCATTCCTTGTGTAAGCCTGTAGGAAGCGGGATATAAAGTGCTTCAATATCTTTTCGGTTAATGATGTTTTCATAACCTTCTATGGCTTCGCATTGAAATAGATTGGCCAATTTTTCAGCTTTTTCTTTGGTTCTGCTGCAAACAGCTACCAACTCATATAAATTAGAGGATAATATTGCCGGAATCACGCTTTTTACAGCAATATTGGCACACCCTAAAACACCTATTTTAATTTTTTGCTTCATTTGTTCCTTTTCGTAAAAGTAATAAATAATTTGATAAACACTTTAACGAAAATTAACTTTCAATAAGCTTACTTTTGTACCAACTAAAAAAACTAAATTATGGCTAAAATAACATTTAAAGGAAACGAAATAAACACTAGTGGTCAATTACCTTCAGTTGGAAGTACGGCTGCTAATTTTGAATTAATTGGTGCTGATTTAAGCACCAAAACATTACAAGATTTTAAGGGAAATAAATTGGTTTTAAATATATTTCCAAGTATAGATACCGGAATTTGTGCAGCATCGGTAAGAAATTTCAACCAACAAGCTGCTAACTTATCTAATACTAAAGTATTATGTATTTCAAGAGATTTGCCCTTTGCACAAAGCCGTTTTTGTGGTGCTGAAGGCATTGAAAATGTGGTAATGCTTTCTGATTTTAAGACAGGAAAATTTGGGAAAGATTACGGATTGGAAATTAGTGAGGGAGCATTTTCAGGGTTGCACTCTAGATGTATAGTAGTACTTGACGAAAGTGGAAAAGTAGTTTACACCGAACAAGTTCCTGAAATAGCTCAAGAACCGGATTATGAAAAAGCATTAGCTGCTCTTTAATTTGGATTTTTGCTAAAGTTTTATTAATTTTCTGTCGAATCAAATTATTAATTAAAACCTCTATAATGATGAAAAAGATAATGAAACATAACATGTTGTTAATGGTGTCATTAGCAGTAGGATTTAGTTCTTTTGCTCAAAATGCTGCACCAATAAAAGATGTGGATAAGTTAAAAGAACAAGATAAAGTTTTAATAGAGAGCTATCCCAATGTGTTTAAAGATGCTACCATTCAAAGTGTAGAGCCACTAAATGATAAACATACCAAAGTAAGTTATACTATGGATGGAGTAGCATACGAGTCGGTGGTAAATGCAGACAGAGCTGATTTATTATTAGTAGCTACCTGCAAAGCCATTAAAAATGATGATTTACCAAAATTGGTAAAAGATGTATTTACCAAAGAAGTGAAAGGCAAAATAGAACAAGCTTACTTGGTAACTACACCTTATTCTTCTGAGCTTTATCGTATAGACTATTACACAAAAAGTAAAAGCACCACGAGTATTTTTATTGATAAATTAGGTGTTGAACAAAAAGCACCGTATTAAATTTATATTTTTTAATAGTTAAAAGAGCGGTTTTATTTTTCAAACCGCTCTTTTTTTATTCGTTTTGTCCCGTCCTAACATAGCGATACACTAAAACAGTAGTGTAATGAAAACATCAGAAAAAACAGGGTATTTAAAACGAACCCAAAAGATTCCCGATAATTTTTTTCGATGCACTACAAAATTTCGGGAATGACGATGAGGAGTAAACTTCTAAGCTCCAACGGAGCGTAATGTATCAGCGTTGAGTGCAGCTCAAAGCAAGTAAATCCATATTAATAAAACTCCAAGTGTGGACGCTTGAAGTAGCGGGGGAGTAAACTTCTAAGCTCCAGCGGAGCGTAATGTATCAGCGTTGAGTGCAGCTCAAAGCAAGTAAATCCATATTAATAAAACTCCAAGCGTGGACGCTTGAAGTAGCGGGGAGTAAACTTCTAAGCTCCAACGGAGCGTAATGTTATCAACGTTGAGTGCAGCTCAAAGCAAGTAAATCCATATTAATAAAACTCCAAGTATGGACGCTTGAAGTAGTGGGTATTGTGTTTGCTCGACCTAAGTAACTACACACAATGCCTTCGCAAAACTTAGCTCGTACAACGGTTCTCAGCTATACGCAGGCAGGGATTTTAACCACTGAACTTCATTAGATGCACAAAGCTTGAATTTAGCACTT
>DATGOR010000089.1:0-4026 GCA_035305805.1 Vicingaceae bacterium
ATCGCTTTATGTAGATGATAAACGACCGCTGCCACTAGAAGATCAATTTGAAGTAGAAGAAAACGGTAAAACCATAAAAATTACTACCATAGGAAAAAAATGGAGTCATTATCAATCTTCAAAATACAAAGTAAACACCCAACCGTATTACTTACTATTAGATGAAAACGGCAACGAGTTAGGCAACGGCAGTGCCGATTATGAAAACCACGGCAATGTGGATGCCTTTAAAAATTGGTTGGAAGAAGGATTGAAGTTGTATAAAAAACTTTAAACATCCCCGAAGTTAGTTGTTGGTTAGTAGTTACTGGTTAATGGTAGCGTTTAGTTCGTTTTAATCCTCTAAACTTTTAACCTTATAAACTCCTAAACTATCAATAAGCCGTCACTCCCGAAATTTTGGAGTACAACGGAAAAATTATAGGGAATTTTAAGGGAGTAGCCACGAATACACGAATAAAAGGGTTTAACCACATATTTGGGTTTAAATTCTTGCTTGCAACATTATTAATAGTACCATTTAAATAGAATTACTATATTTGGGGTAAACATATAGTGCGGATAAACACACCGGTGTGTTTATCCGCATGTTGGCAACAATATCCGAATGAAACGCAAAACGAATGGAAAAGAAATTAAAACAAAGTATTCTGACTTCATATCTGATTGGAACACCAATCGGAATATTGACAGTAATTGCGACTATTTGGATTCCATTATTACTAACCGGAGAAGGACTATTGACAATCGTAATAATTGGAACATATGGAATATCTACAATCGGTCTTGTAATTGCATTTCTGATTGCCCTTTGGATTGGCGGAAAATTGGCTTATAAGAATATTAAAAACGGAAAATCATTACTTCTGACTTCCTTTAAATACTCAACTGTTGTGAATTTAATTATCTGGACAACTTTTTGTTTAATTGTCGGACTAACAGTTGCGGAGGAAAAATTATTAATGATGATTCCACCAATTATCGCTTTTGTTGTTTGTACGATTCTGACAACATTTACAATCGGACTTTTGATTTCTTATGTTATTAAACGAATTAATAATAAACCGACTGAATTAAAAAATACTGTTGCCAACACCGTATAAAAATAATTGCTACATTAGTGCTTAATCAAAGGTCGTTGCGCTTTTGTTACGTCTGATTTTCCTTCGGAAAATCCTCGCACACAAAACCGCAACTATTCTTATACAAACACGTTACTTCTTCCTCATAAACACCTGAATAGGAACACCTTTAAAATCGAAGTTTTCTCGGAGTTTATTTTCCAAAAATCGTTTGTAAGATTCCTTAACGTATTGAGGCAGGTTGCAGAAAAACGCAAATGATGGCGAATAAGTAGGCAGCTGTGTTGCAAACTTTATTTTTACCCATTTGCCTTTTATTGATGGCGGTGGATTTTGGTTAATAATTTCAAGCATTACCTCGTTTAGCTTAGCGGTACTAATTTTTCTAACCCTGTTTTCATACACTTTTTTTGCTGCTTCTAAGGCTTTAATTACACGCTGCTTGTTGATGGCAGAAATGAACAATATAGGCACATCGGTAAAAGGAGCCAATTTGTTTTTAATTTCAGCTTCAAAAGCCTTAGAGGTGTTGGTTTCTTTCTCTATCAAATCCCATTTATTTACCAACACTACCACCCCTTTTTTGTTTTTAATAATGAGGTTGTAAATGTTCATATCTTGAGCCATTACGCCTTCTGTGGCTTCTATTAGCAACAAGCACACATCGGCATTTTCAATAGCCCTGATGGAACGCATTACAGAGTAAAATTCTATGTCTTCGTTTACTTTTCCTTTTTTTCGGATGCCTGCGGTGTCAATAAGGTCAAACTCGTAGCCAAAAGAATTAAAACGAGTGGTTAATGCATCTCTGGTAGTTCCGGCTATGTTGGTAACGATGTTTTTTTCTTTTCCAACCAGGGTGTTGAGTAAGGAAGATTTTCCAACATTGGGCCTTCCAACAATAGCAATTTTAGGAATATTGCTTTCCTCTTCTTCTTCTTCCGGTTCGTCAGAAAGGTGGTTGACTACCTCATCTAATAAATCTCCGGTACCACTTCCGCTAATGGCAGAAACACTAAACAGCTGGTCGCCAACAGCCAATCCGTAAAATACATTGGCATCCAAAATACGCTCGTTGTTATCTACTTTGTTGGAAACTAATATTACTTTTTTGTTTGATCTTCTTAGTAAATTGGCAACTTCTTGGTCCAAATCGGTAATTCCAACTTCTACATCTACCACAAAAATGATTAAATCACATTCTTCTATGGCAATAAGCACTTGTTTACGAATTTCTTCTTCAAACACATCGTCAGAACCTTTTATATAGCCTCCGGTATCAATTAATGTAAATTCTTTTCCATTCCATTCTACTTTTCCGTAATGCCTGTCGCGAGTTACACCGCTGGCTTCGTCCACTATGGCACTTCTAGAAGTGGTTAATCTATTGAAAAGCGTTGATTTTCCTACATTCGGACGACCTACTATTGCTACTATATTACTCATTTTTGTTTTTTTAATTCAGGTAACCAAAGTTTCTCAATTGTCTTTCGTTATTTCTCCAATCTTTGTTCACTTTAACATAAAGTTCTAAAAATACTTTTTTGCCCAAAAACACTTCCATTTCTTTTCGTGCCATGGTGCCTACCACTTTTAAATCTTTTCCTTGGTGCCCAATGATGATGCCTTTTTGGCTGTCTCTAATTACCATTATTATTGCTCTAATCCTTACAATAGTGGGTTCTTCTTTAAATTCTTCCACCATTACTTCGCATGAGTAGGGGATTTCTTTTTTGTAGTGAAGTAGAATTTTTTCGCGAATAATCTCTGCCACAAAGAATTTTTCGGGTTTATCGGTCAGTTGATCTTTGTCGTAAAAAGGAGGCGATTCGGGCAACAGGCTTTTTATTTCGAGCATAATTTGATCGACATTAAATTGATGCAACGCTGAAAGAGGGAAAATTTTTGCTTTGGGAAGAATGGCTTGCCAATAGGCTACTTTTTCTTCCAAAAAAGGTTGGTCAACTAAATCAATTTTGTTGATTAGTACCAAAATGGGAATGTCAGTATTTTTTAACTTCTCCAAAATTTCTTGGTATTTCAGTTCTTTTTCATGTACTTCCACCATAAAGAGGAGCACATCAGCATCAGTAAGTGCAGAACGAACAAAAGACATCATTCCCTCGTGCATTTTGTATTTAGGATCTACAAATCCGGGAGTATCGGAGAAAACTATTTGGTGTTCTTCATCGTTTACAATGCCCAAAATTCTATGTCTGGTAGTCTGGGCTTTAGAAGTAATAATAGAAAGCTTTTCGCCTACTAAGGCATTCATTAGAGTTGATTTCCCTACATTAGGGTTGCCAATAATATTTACAAAACCGGATTTATGCATAGTGAAATAAAATGCAAAATAACGAAATAAAAAGTTGGTAAAATCTTTTTAATGAAATTGTAGTAACTTCATTCGCTACCTTCGTTTAATACTTCAACAACATTTGCCTTAATTTTTTCACAAAGTTCATCGGTTGGCAAATCATTGGCGTCTATTCCAAAAGGGTCTTCAATTTCTTCAGCTAAAATTTCCATACTTACCAACACATAAAAAACCAGCGTGGTAATTAATACCGACCAATACCCAAAAGAAGCTACAAAAGCTAACGGCATGGTGGTTACATAAATAAAAACGAATTTTTTTAAGAACAAGCTGTAAGAGTAGGGAATAGGCGTATTTTTTATTCTTTCGCAAGCTCCATTGATATCGGCAAAGGTTTTTAAATTGGTATCTAACGTAAGGTATTCCATTTCCGATAAATCGTTTTGTGATTTAACTTCGTGGAGTTTATCATAAATAAGCTTGGCAATATAATTTACTTTGTGCTCTTTGTTTTCCAATACTTGTTTTTCATTTTCTGTAAGAGAAAGTTCATCCATATTAACACCCTCACGTAAATGTTCTTTCATGGCATAAGCATAGTTAGGAATCATGCGGGCAAAAAAATCT
>DATGOR010000090.1:0-5403 GCA_035305805.1 Vicingaceae bacterium
TGATGCCAAAAACTACATTAAAATTTTTACGCTAAAACCAAAAGAAGAAATAGAAAGTCTTATCAAACAACATGAGGAAGCTCCTCACTTACGTGTTTTGCAAAAAGCATTAGCAGAAGATATTACAGTCAGAGTCCACTCTCAAGAAGATTATGATGCAGCTGTAAATGCTTCTGAAATTCTTTTTAAAACAGGCGAAGAAGCTGTTGAAGGATTAAAAAAATTGCCGGAAAATTTATTCAACGCAGTTTTTGAAGGCGTTCCTCAAACAGAAATTTCTAAAGGCCAGTTTAATAGTGGTATTCCTATTATTGATTTATTAGCAAGTCAGACCAATTTTTTAGCTTCTAATGGTGAAGCCAGAAGAGCATTAAAAGAAAACTCCATCAGTGTAAACAAAAGTAAAGTGGATGAAAACACAGTGGTTGATGCTTCATTTTTAATCAATAACAACTACTTGCTTTTACAAAGAGGAAAGAAAAATTATTTTGTAGTAAAAGTAAAGTAATCAATAAATTATATGATATCTTTTTTGCGAATAACGCTAATGATAATTTGGACATTTTCGTTAATGTTAATCGCACCATTGTTTATACCTTTTGTAATGAACAGGCAATTCCCACTTATGGTGGCACGTACTGTTTTTGCTCCTGTATTAATGAAAATTGCCGGAATTAGCATTCAGGTAAAAGGGAAAGAAAATGTTCCTAAGAATAGGCCTGTCATTTTTGTTTCCAATCATTTTTCGCATTTAGATATAGGATGTTTATGTTACAGTTTGCCACACAACCTCCATTACATCGGAAAAAAAGAATTAATATGGACGCCAGTAGTAGGTTGGTACATGTGGGTTGCCGGGCATATTTTTATAGACCGTTCTAATAAAAGAAAAGCAGTAAAAAGTATTTCTAAAGCTGCAAAAAAGATAAATGCTGGAAAATCAGTAGTAGTTTTTGCTGAAGGTACACGAAGCAAAACCCAAAAAGTTGAAACATTTAAAAAAGGAGCTTTTCACTTAGCAATGGAAGCAGAAGTGGACATTGTTCCCGTATCGATAAAAGGCACATTTGAAGTTTGGAAATCGGGTTCTTTTAAAATTACTCCCGGAAAAGTAACTGTAGAAATTGGTAAACCTGTTTCTCATCAAAATTACGACAAAAAAAATGTAACCGATTTTGTTAATAGAGTAAGGTCGATAATTCTTGAGATGCAAGAAAATAATTAGCTTATAATTTTCTGTTTTGCACATCAAAATAAATTGTAATTTAGCCGAAAATGAACAAGTTAATAGCATCAATATTTATAATTTCTTTGTTTGTGCTTTCAGTAAAAAGCAAGGCACAATGTCCGGTAAATGTTAGTCTAAGCAGTAATCCGGATGTTACGTTAAATGCCGTTTGCCAAAACATGCCTGTAGAAATTACGGCCACCCCTTCTGTAGGTGCTGTTAATCCAACTTATATATGGGTTATTAACGGAGATACTGTAAGCGGAAATGGTGCTACCATTAATGTTTCAGCTAATAATCAAACGGTAGTTGTATATATGAATACACAGACTGGTTGTTTTCCTGATGTTGATTCTGCTTCCATTTACATCAACACTATCATTATTGAATCAGAAGCTACTCCTATTATTAAAGAATGTAACCAAACTGTAGCAGATATAACCGTTACCTCCGAAGGAGGTGATGCTCCTTATCAATACAATTTAGTTGGGTTTGGAGAAAACAACATTGGTTTTTTTAATAGCGTACCCATCGGCAGCTACACCCTCATAACTACCGATAACAATGGATGTACAGACACCTCTCAAGTTGACATTGTTCCTTATAATTGCCCCGACCCCATTCCTGCTCAGGTTTTTACACCTAACGGAGATGGGGCTAACGATACTTGGTATATTGGATTTATTGAACTTTATCCTAAAAATGAAGTTTTTATATTCGACAGGTGGGGGCAGCGTGTTTATCATCAAGAAAACTATCAAAACGGTGACGGTTGGGATGCTAAGTACTTAGGGGGAGATTTACCGGTTTCTACCTTTTATTATATTTTAAAAGTACAGCCGGAATATGGTGATGAAAAAGTGTTTAAAGGAGCTGTATCTATAATTAGGTAACAAAAAAGTATTTTGAAGAAAATTTTAGTCATAGTATTTCTTTTTACAGTTGTCCAAGCCATTGGACAACAAGCTCCACAATATTCTCAATATGCTTTTAACAACTTTGGGCATAACCCTGCATTTGCCGGCACAGCCAAGTGTTTAGATTTTAAAGCAGGCACCCGATTACAATGGGTAGGGTTTGATAATGCTCCGAGAACTTCTTTTGCTAGTGTACACATGCCGTTTAAAAGTAATCATTACAAAGCCAACAGAGGTACACACGCTGTGGGCCTGTATGTTGAGCAAGATGCCGTACACCTTACCACACGCTCCTACATAAAAGCCGGATATGCTTACCATAAAAAGATATTTCCAAAGCTTACTTTAGGAGCTGGTATTTTTGCGGGTGTTCAACAATACGCTATTAGTAATGTTTTTGGAGAAAACAATCCCGATCCGGTATTGGATAATGCAGGAGGGTCGGTATTGCACTATCCCGACATTATGCCTGGAATTTTGCTTTATAACAATAAAATATATTATAGCTTTTCAATTAATCAAACTTATTTTAAGAATATTAAACTTGGACAAGAATCAAAACAAGTAAACCAATATTACTTTGGAATGGGACATCAATCCGTACATGGTAATTGGACAGTTTTCAAATCATTTTTACTTAAGATGAATGTGATGGGTCCACCTGCTTTAGACATGAATATTGCATGGGTATTTAAGCAGAATTTTACTATGGGCATAGGATATAGAGCGGGAGAAGCATTAGTGGCACAAATTAAATTCAGGTTATTTAACTCTCTCACTATTGGTTATTCGTTTGATTTTCCATTGAATAAAATTTACGGCAATTATAGCCATGAAATCATGTTAGGGTTTAGAAATTGCCCAAGTGGTGGAGTTATAGGAGAAGGAAATGGCATGAAACCTCACACCTGTCCTGCGTATGCTCTGTAAAGAACATTAAGAAAATAAAAAGAGGCTGATTATTGTCAGCCTCTTTCCATTCAAAGGGAGGAGAATTTTTATGATTTAACTACCTATCTAATTAACTTTTAAAAATTTATCTCCTTTATTAATACACATAAGACGACAAGAAATCGAAAAAGGTTGCTTTGTTAATCATTTTAGGAATATAATAATTCCATCTACTATTAATTTTTGAATAAATATATATGATTAAATTTGGGATGCACTAACAAAAACTAAACTTTCGATGAAAAAAATTACACTTTTAAGTATTTTGGCTTTTTTTATAAGTGTTGTTGCATTTGGTCAAGTCAACAACAATGTTATAAAGCTAAATCAATCCAAATCTCAAATTAATCTAAATGGTAATTTGATGCATCAATATATTAATGATGCAGAAAAAACACCTAGTGGTCACATTAGATGTTTTTCTGATGAGATGCATGAACTTCACCAACAAGCTAATCCACAAATGGAAAGTATTGATGACTTTGAATTTTGGATGGAGGAAAAATTAAAAACTTATGTAAAAGACAACCAGAACAACAAGGCATCAAGAAAAATACCTGTAGTAGTCCATGTATTATATGGAAACTCTACTCAGAACATAAGTTTAGCTCAAATACAATCTCAAATTGCTGTATTAAACAAAGATTTTTCTGCAACAAATACGGATATTTCTAATGTTCCTTCTGTTTTTCAGTCAGTTGTAGCAGATTGTGATATTGAATTTTGTTTAGCTCAAGTGGATCCAAACAATCAACCAACAAATGGAGTTAATAGGGTAAATGTAGGAACAACATCTTTAACTACATCTCAAATTGACAATACATGGAAGCCTCAAACTATTTGGGACCCTACAAAGTACTTTAATATATGGGTGGCAAACATACAAGGTGGTATTTTGGGATACGCACAATTCCCCTCATCTTCAGGGCTTGGAGGGATGCCATCAAACGGAGGATCTGCAAATACTGATGGAGTTGTAATTCTTTACAATGCATTCGGAACAACAGGTGTAGTTGGTGCACCTTACAATAAAGGAAGAACAGCTACCCATGAAATTGGACACTGGTTAGGATTAAGACATATATGGGGAGATGGCACTTGCGGGAATGATTTCTGTGGTGACACCCCACCAGCACAAACTTCAAACTACAGTTGTCCTACTCACCCACATAAACTTGGAACTTGCAGTGGAAACACAACAGGAGAAATGTTTATGAACTACATGGATTATGTAAATGATGCTTGCATGTATATGTTTACTGCCAATCAAAAAGCAAGAATGGACGTGGTTTTGCAAAACTCTCCAAGAAGAGGCTCTTTACTTACTTCAAACGTATGCGGAACTGCTCCTTTAAATGCTAACTTTACTGCCAACAACACTACTATTACTGCTGGTCAAACTGTAACTTTCACAGACAATTCTTCAGGACCAAACCCTATTACTTCTTGGAGTTGGAATTTTGATGTTACTTCTCAAGGTGGGGTATCTCCATCTACAGCATCAACACAAGGTCCTCATACAGTTACTTATAACAATGCTGGTACTTATACCGTTTCTTTAACCGTAGGTGATGGAAGCAGCAACGATACTGAAACGAAAAACGCTTATATCACTGTTTTACAGCAAGGAACACAAGTTTGTGATTCTACCGCTGCCAATTGGGATTTTGCTCAACATGCTTCTCAAACAGGTGCCTACCAATGGAACAACAATGGTGGATATGTAATGGGACAAAACGCTTATGGTGATAACGGATGGGCAGACAAAGTTCCTTACACGGGATCGGGTACTTTCTTAACGGATGTTTTAATGTATTTTAGACCTGTTGGATCTGGTAATGTAAATTTAAAAGTCTGGAGCGTAGCCGGAAATGGTGCTCCTAATAGTGTTTTAGCCCAACAAACTGTTCAAATTTCTCAATTAGGAGGAGGGACACCTACTTTATGGACATTGCCTTCTCCTGTTTCCCTAAATGGTAATTTCTTTGTCGGACATGACCACAACACATTAGTTAATGGCGATACTGTCGCTTTAATGTCTGCACCAACAAGTACACCTTCTGTTTGGGCAAAAGAAACTACAGGCTGGAAAGCCTTAAGTTCTTACAATATTAACCACAGTGGAGCTGTTATTCCTGTAATTTGTAATACAACAACTGGCGAAAAAGAATTACTAAAAGATATCAATGAAATTCTTGTATTTCCTAACCCAACAAACGGAACGCTTAATGTAGCATTAACTGCTAAAGAAAACACATCCGTAGATATTTATAATGTAGTAGGAAAATTGATTTACAGTAGTGGCAT
>DATGOR010000091.1:0-2325 GCA_035305805.1 Vicingaceae bacterium
GTTTCTTTCATATAACTCATTGCCATAATGTTAGGATAGTTACTCATGGAAGTCTGCTCGAAACATCCTGATGGTTCTCTAATAATACTTTCTATTCCTTTCATTAAATCATTAACCACGTTAGGATAAGCAGTAAGCGAAGCTTGTAAAGAACCATCTACCACATCAGACAAAGAAACACTATAGGTTTTACTTAAATCTTGTCCTGAAAATGCAATAGATACCGGAAAGCCTTTTGGTCCAATTTTGATAGGTTGTACAAAAGCATCTTTTAATCCGTTGGCTTTAAAGCTAATTTCTAAATTATCCTCACCTATTTCGTTCAGTACTTCGTAGCTTAAATAAATGGTTTTTGTAGTGTTTGCTGCTAACATTTGATTACCTGTTTCCACATTCAATACTTTAAATCCTTTGGGAGAAGTTACTGTTAAATTCCCCACCACATCTTTGTTAGTGGTATTTTTTAATGTTAACGGAATTTCAATTTTATCTCCAAAAACTACTTGTGAAGGCACTTTTACCGACATAGAAAAAGGCAATTGTGTAAAGTGAGTATATTCTGCTCTACCAACCATTCCTACTCCAACACCTTCAACAATGGTTCTGAACGAGGTTACTTCATCACTATTAAAAAACTCAATAGTAGCTTGTCCGTTGTTGCCTACTTCTACATTTCCATCCCAAAAAATAGTAGAACGAAAATCTGTTCTTACTTCCACATCTTGTTGGTTTTGGTAGCTAGGAGCAGCAAATTCTCTAGCTCTGTAATAACTAACGTTAGGAATAATGTTTTTATCTTTTGCTATTAATTCGTTGGCAAACGCTCTTCCTTGAGCATTACCTACAATAACTACTTCCTCTAATTCCATTTTTTCAGCTTCTTTCTTTTTAGCTTCTTTTACCGGGGCTTTTTTGTCCGCTTTTACCGGCACCAAATTTTGTTGAACAGGTTCTGCTTCCATAACCAATGGCATTTCATCAACCATAACCATATCTTTTTCTATATCCATCACAACATCAACTGCAGCAGCGGGAACATTTGCTCTTTTGGTTCTAACTGATTTACTATATAAATAAACCTCTTTGGGGTCGTATAAATAAACCGTATGGTTTTGAGTATAATTACTCGCTGTAAACCCTTGTCGGCTCATGTCTTTTGCCGTTACTTCAAAATATGTTGGTTGATATAATGCTTCATTAGCGATTGAGAAATAACCTTCAGCATTTGTTTTATAGGTCTTTTTACTTTGTACATTTTTTATAATGGCATTTGCAACAGGCTTTCCTTGTCCGTTCATTACCTTACCTTTAATAATTGCTTTCTCTCCTTCAAATTGAATGGCAGGAAAATCTTCAGCCATCACTTTTTCCCATGTAAACCTTCTCCAACCATCGGTCATTAGTAAATAATCTAAGGCTTCATCGGCTTTTGCTTCTTTATCGTTAAAATAAAATTGAGGTTCTTCTACTTTGGTTTTCAAATCGTTTTCTAACAACAACGAAGATAAAATATTACTCGATTTATCATCAGCAAAACTCAATAATTTATCATCTACCACTGCCATAGAAAGATTAGCAGGCATAGGCAAGCCTCTTTCATCGGTTACTTCAATATTCATTTTTACTTTTTCTCTTGGTAAATATTGTGCTTTATCTGTTTTTAAAGAAATGTTTAGTTTTTTGTCTTTATTCACAAACACCAAACGCTCTGCTCTTTCAATATTTTTAGCGTCAAACAAAGTTATTTGAGCTACTCCAATAGGAAAATCTTTAACAGGAATTTCAAATACATTTTTACCTCTGGCAACATTTATTTCGCTTGCAAAATAAATTTCTCCTCTTACCTGAGCAGCTAAAGACATGGTTTCTGTTTCTGTAGATTGAATGGTAACTGTTACTTGTTCTTTTGCAGTATTGTTTACATTCATCGTCCACCCTCTTTTTAGACTTTTAGGCAAATCGTATTTTTTATTTATTCCTTTAGGGTGAGTAATTACTGCATAATACGTTTTTCCAATTTTAGGCTCCAAATTAAAAGCTCCCATACCATTATGAAAACTCTCAAAATTGGTAATGGTATTGTCTTCATTGTCTTTAATTACTCCTTTAATATCAGCAGGTTTACCAAATTCATTCAATGCTTTAAAAGCCACTTTAGAAATCAATCCATCTACTAAATCTCCACCTTCAGGATAAAAACCTAAATCGATATTTCCCAACGTAATGGGAACAGAACGAGAAATGCTTTCTGTTTTTCCTTCATAATCTATCATCACATTTAACAAACCATCATTGGTAGTAAGGTTTTCAGGTAATTCAAAACGC
>DATGOR010000092.1:0-12048 GCA_035305805.1 Vicingaceae bacterium
AAACACCCATGACGGAACTAGAACAGTTAATAAAGAATTCAAACAACATTGTAATAACTACGCACAAAGGACCTGACGGAGATGCTATTGGCTCATCTTTAGCCATGTATCATTTTTTTAAGAAAATGAATAAAAATGTAGCAGTGGTGGTGCCCGATGCTTTTCCTGATTTTTTAAAATGGATGAAAGGATCGGATGAGGTTTTAGTGTTTGAAAACCAAGAGGAAAAATCCGTTCAACTTATTGAACAAGCTGAAATTATTTTTAGTTTGGATTATAATGCTTTGAATAGAGTAGGGGCTGTGGGCGATTATATAGCAAAAGCTTCTGCTAAAAAAATAATGATAGACCATCATCAAGATACACAAAATTTTGCCGACCATTATTTTGTGGATACCAATTGTTGTTCTACCGCTCAATTGGTGTATAATTTTATTAAAACCATTCATCAATCGGACTTATTAGATGCCACTATTGCTACAGGCATATATTGTGGAATAATGACCGATACCGGATCTTTTCGTTATCCATCCACCACTGCCGATACACACCGTATTATTGCTGATTTAATTGATTTAGGAGTGGAAAACTCCCTTATTCACCAGCAAGTTTTTGATAACAATTCTACCGATAGGCTGAAACTTTTAGGGTATGCATTAAGCAACAAAATGAATGTGTTTGAAGAAAAAAACATAGCCTACATTGCTTTGAGCAAAGAGGAATTAAAACAATTTAATTTTAAAAAAGGCGATACAGAAGGCTTGGTAAACTACCCTTTATCTATTAAAGGAATTAAAATGTCGGTGTTACTAACGGAAAAAGAAGACGGTATCAGGTTGTCGTTTCGTTCAAAAGGCGATGTGTTTGTCAATAAGATTGCTCAAACCCATTTTGCAGGAGGCGGACACGTGTATGCCGCAGGCGGAAACTCTACCCTTTCGTTAGACGAAACCATCCAGAAATTAGAAACGCTATTGATTAAATAAAAAGAAGAATGTTGCTTAGAAATTTTTTTTTCGGGATACTAATTTTGGCACTTGTGGCATGTGAGGAAGAACGCCCTACACAACCGTTGAATACCAAACAACTTAAAGAAAAACTGATACAAGCCAATAAAAAAGCAGTAGAAAAAGAACATTTACAAATAGAAGGATACATCAAAAGAAGAAAACTCAACACAATAGCTACAGGTTCGGGAGTGCATTATCAAGTTTTAGAACATGGTGATGGAGAACAAGCACAGGATGGAAGGTTTGCAGTAGTAGAATACGAATTGAGTTTGATTAACGGAGAAACTGTTTATTCCACCAAAGAAAAAGGTCCGGAAGAGTTTTTAATTGGAAAAGACAACGTAGAATCCGGTTTGCACGAAGCCATTAAATTATTAAAGGTAGGAGATAGGGCAATCATCATCATTCCATCCTATTTAGCTCACGGCTTGGCAGGCGATTTTAATAAAGTTCCTGTAAAAGCCACTATTATTTATAACTTAAAGCTTGTTGACTTAAAATAATGAATACTTTCAAAATTAGTTGTTATATATTTTTTTTAACGGTTTTATTTGCTTGTCGTCCTACTCCAAATGCACCAAAAATTATAAAAGAAGGTATTTCGTTTCAATTGTTGGCATTTGATGATGTGGTATATCCACCTGCCTTAAAAGATTATGTAAATGCTTCTATGTTGGTTTACAATGGAGATAGTTTGTTGTTTAATAGGTTTTACGAGCCGGTTTATAAAATTGAAGGAGAACTTTTTACCACTATTTTTCATGAGTTGGAAGCAGGAGATAGTGCTTTATTTATAGTAGAACCATATTGGATAAAACAACAATTTAGCGAAGTAAATCTTCCGATAGTTACGGATGAATCTTTGCACATTTATGTGAAAGTACAAAAATATTTTTCTGAAAAAGAGGTGGAGCATTACATAAAAAGTTACGATGAGGAATTGGCAGAACAGCAGTATATTCAATGGTACATCAATAGGTTTATGGTGGGAGATGTTATTAAAAAGAACGGAGTTTACCTAAAAAAACTAACCACTACCACTGCCAACCACCCCAAGTATGGAGACTTTATTCGCATTAAATTGAGAGGGAAATTTTTGAATAATATACCATTGGAACAAAACGATGAGTTAATAGTGATGGATTTTGAATACGGCACCCCTAACCAAGTAGTGCCGGGCATTGAAAAAGCGATAAAAATGATGAAATTTGGTGAGAAAGCAAAAATAATATTACCTTCGCAACTTGCTTTTGGAAAGCATGGTTCATCAACAGGAATTGTGCCTCCAAACACTCCATTACTTTACGAGTTGGAGCTAATTAAAATTAAAAACTAAAATCAAAAACAATAAAAACCATCACAAACACACATGAAAAAAATTATTTTACCGGCAATAGCCATCGTTTTTTTAGCAGCTTGCAACAATTCAGGTTCGTCTGATAAAAATATTGAATTAGCCAACGAAATCGATTCTGTTAGTTATGCTATCGGAATGAATTCTGCAACAGGATTAAAAGAGAATGTACCGGAAATTAATATGGAAGCGTACATCCAAGGGTTTAAAAACCAAGCAGATTCAGGAGTTACTAAATTAACTACCGAAGAAATGGATCAGGTGTTGCAAGCTTATTCTATGAAAAGACAAATGAAGCAAATGGAAGAGCAGCAAAAGAAACAAGAAGAACAATTTGGAAGCATTAAAGCTGAAGGAGAAAAGTTTTTAGAAGAAAACAAACAAAACCCTGATGTAAAAGTTACTCCAAGCGGTTTGCAATATATGGTTATAAAAGAAGGCTCGGGCAAACAGCCAACAGCAGCATCTGTTGTTAAAGTGCACTACCATGGAACTACCCCTGATGGAACAGTATTTGACAGTTCGGTAGAAAGAGGAGAGCCTATAGAATTTGGATTAAACCAAGTAATTCCAGGTTGGACAGAAGGAGTACAGCTAATGAAAGAGGGTGCTAAATACAAATTTTTTATCCCTCAGGAGTTAGCTTATGGTGCTAATGCTCCACAAGGCGGACAAGGGCCAATTAAGCCATTTATGCCACTAGTTTTTGAGGTTGAATTGATTAAAGTGGTAAATTAATAGGCACGGTAGTTGGTCTGTTATTTAAAACTAAAAAATAAAAGTTATGCATAAAATCATCATTAAAGCGAGTTTGTTATCTATGGTTGTGTTATTTTCAACAGTAGATGTTCAGGCTCAGAAAAAAGATAAAAAATCGAAGAAAGACAAGAAAGCCAAAACCGAAAAAAACGATTTTGAACTTAAAAATCAGTTAGATTCTGTGAGTTACAGTGTTGGGTTAAATATGGGAGCAAGTATCAAACAAGAGTTTAGCGAAGCTGATTTTAAAGCTTTAATAAAAGGAATTGAAGCAGCTTTTAAAGATACCAACTACCTGATTTCTCAAGAACAAACTCCGGAAATTATCCGTCCATACTTTCAAAAAAAGCAGGAAGCTGCACAAGCAGAAGAGTTGAAAGAATTTGAAAGCATTAAAGAAGAAGGCGTAAAGTTTTTAGAAGAAAATAAAAAGAATCCTGATGTAAAAGTTACGCCTAGTGGCTTACAATACATTGTGATGAAAGAGGGAGACGGAAAACAACCAACAGCCACCTCAAAAGTAAAAGTTCATTACCACGGAACATTGATTGACGGAACTGTTTTTGATAGTTCGGTAGAAAGAGGTCAACCAATAGAATTTGGTTTAAACCAAGTAATTAAAGGTTGGACAGAAGGTGTTCAGTTAATGAAAGTAGGTGCTAAATACAAATTTTTTATCCCTCAAGAGTTGGCGTATGGAGCAAGCCCTCGTCCGGGCGGACCAATTAAGCCTTATATGCCACTAGTCTTTGAAGTAGAATTATTAGAAATAGTGGAATAACCATAAAATATAAATTCATACTAAAAACCACGAGCATTTTGTTCGTGGTTTTTTTATTTTCAGCTTTTAAGCAACTTCATGGTCTATAAAGCTCAAATAAAACTTAAATTTGTAGTCAATCAAGTTATATTACCATGAATATTCTTATAGTTGCAGCTACTTATTTAGAAGTAGAACCATTGTTAACACATTTTCAATTTATTAATCAATCGAATCAAAAGCTAAGACATTATACTTATAAAAGCCATCAAATTGATGTACTTATTCCGGGAGTAGGAATGACTTTTACTGCTTATTGGATGGGAAAAACCATGTCAAAAAAATTATACGACCTTGCCATTAATGTTGGTTTGGCGGGTAGTTTTGATGATGCTATAAAAATCGGTGATGTAGTAAACGTGATGTCTGATCGTATAGCCGGATTAGGAGCTGAGGATGGAGAGAAGTTTTTATCGTTAATTGACATGGATTTGTTGGAAGATGAAGATTTTTCGTTGCAGAATGGAGAAATGCAAAACACTATTCCAATTAGTAATAAGGTGGTAGAAAGTCTGCCAAAAGTGAAAGGAATTACGGTAAACACCACACATGGCAACGAAGCTTCTATTGAAAAAGTGAAAGCACTTTTTGCACCACAAGTAGAAACCATGGAAGGAGCAGCATTTTTATATGCTTGCTTACTCGAAGGGATATCCTGTATTCAATTACGAGCAATTTCCAATAAGGTAGAACGCAGAAACAAAAAAAACTGGGACATTAAATTAGCCGTACAACAACTGACAGATGCATCAGTGAAATTTATAAATGAGCTACCAGCAAGCTAAATAACAATATTATGAAAACATTTCTATTTGCGTGGAACCCAAAAAAATGGAATTGGACAACTTTAGAACAGAGCATATACCAAATCGAACAAACTGGTAGAACAACAGAAAAATGGAGTATAATAAGCCATAGAAAAATCCAAATAGGAGATAGAGCATTTTTAATGCGACTTGGAGAAGAACCAAAAGGAATAATGGCTGCCGGTTTTGTAGCGACACCTCCATTTTTATCAAAGCATTGGAGTGGAGAGAATAAATTTGTGAATCGTGTAATGATTGATTTTGAAGTAATCTTAAACCCTGAAATAGATCCTCTTTTAAGTCTTGATATTTTAAATCAAGGAACTTTATCAAAAGTAAATTGGACGCCACAATCTTCTGGAATTGAAATTAACCCAGAAGTTACAGAAGAATTAGAAGCTGTATGGTTTGACTTTTTAACATCACAAAAAATTAGACATAATCCTTTTAAGGAAACTGAAAAGGATGAACAAAAAGTTTATACAGAAGGAACGCCAAATCAAGTATTAGTAACCAAATATGAGCGAAATCCATTTGCAAGAAAAACTTGTATTAACCATTATGGACTATCTTGTTCAGTTTGTGAATTTAACTTTGAAAATGAATATGGGGAATTAGGTAAAGATTTTATCCACGTTCATCATTTAAGACAGGTCGCAGAAATAGGAAAAGAATATAAAATCGACCCCATTAAGGATTTAAGACCTGTTTGTCCAAACTGTCACGCAATGATTCATAAACGAAAAAAACCATACTCGATTGAAGAACTGAAAGAAAAAATGAAAAAATCCAAGAAATAGCTATTTGTTACATATTAAATACAATTATATTGAATTTCCTCTATACACTTACTACTATAAATAAAAGATGTAATCTTCTTAAACTTCAAACTCTGAAAGGTAAAGCCATCTTTCTTCTTTAGTGTTTAACTCGGTGGCAATTTCACCAAGTTGGTTGGTAATTGCCATAATTTCTTCATGGTTGGAACTGTTGGCAGCTAAAATGTTTTCCAATTCTGTTTTTTTAGTTTCTAAAGTTTCAATCTCTTTTTCTAATTGTGCTAATTCCAGCTTTTCCTTATAGGTTAACTTGGTTTTTTCTTTAGCAGCAACAGCATCATTCGTTGCAGTGGTAGTTGTATTTTTTGTAGCTTCTTTTTCTTCAGCAAGTCGAGTCTTAAGTTCCTCGCGGTATTCGGTATATTTTCCAAGGTAATCTTTTACTTTTCCGTTGCCTTCAAACACAAATAAATGATCTACCAATTTATCCATAAAATACCTGTCGTGGGTTACCACCAACAAACACCCTTGAAATTCTTCTAAAAAATCTTCTAAAATGCTCAGCGTCATCACATCCAAATCGTTGGTGGGCTCATCCAGAATTAAAAAGTTCGGGTTGTTCATTAAAATAGTCAACAAATACAACCTTCTTCTCTCGCCACCGCTTAACTTGGCAATTTGTTGGTAATGCATGCTTTTAGGAAACAGGAATTTTTCCAACAATTGAGCTGCTGTAAGGCTTCTACCTTTTGTAAGAGGAATAACTTCAGCAATGTCTTTTATAGCTTCTATTACTTTTTTGTCTTCTTTAAAAGTAATGCCTTTTTGAGTATAATAGCCAAATACAACAGTTTCTCCGGCTATTACTTTTCCACCGTCAATGTTTTCTTTTCCCAAAACGATGTTTAAGAAAGTGGTTTTCCCCACACCATTTTTTCCTACAATGCCAATTTTTTCATTTTTCTTAAAAATGTAATTGAAATCGTCTAAAATTTTTAAATCTCCATAGCTTTTTTTAACATGATGGAGCTCTAAAATTTTACTTCCTAAGCGAGTCATGTTTACTTCCATTTCCACTTTGGAGTTATCTTTTCGCTTTTTAGCCACTTTTTCCGTTTCATAAAAAGCATCTTCACGAGATTTTGCTTTTGTTCCCCTTGCTTTTGGCATTCTTCTCATCCATTCCAACTCCTTGCGGTAAAGGTTTTTAGCCTTATCAATATTGGCACCTTCTATGGCTTCACGTTCTTGTTTTTTCTCTAAAAAATAGCTGTAATTGCCTTTGTATCGATACAAAGTATGGTTGTCTAGTTCAATAATTTCGTTGCATACTCTTTCTAAAAAGTAACGATCGTGCGTAACCATCAGTAAGGTGATGTTTTCTTTGCTGAGGTAGTTTTCCAACCATTCAATCATATCTAAATCAAGGTGGTTGGTAGGTTCGTCCAAAATAATAAAATCAGGTTCTTCAATTAAAACTTGTGCTAACGCAATTCGCTTTTGTTGACCACCGGAAAGTTCTCCGATTTTTTGCTGTAAATGATGAATTTGCAGTTGCCCTAAAATTTGTTTAATTCTTATTTCGTAATCCCAAGCATTAAGAGCATCCATTTGCTCAAAAGCTTTTTGCATGCGTTCATTGTCGTTTGGGTTTTCTAATGCCTTTTCATATTCTAAAATGGCATTTACTTGTTCCGAAGGAGTTTTGAAAATGGTTTGTTCAATGGTAAGTGATTCGTTGTAATCGGGTGTTTGTTGCAGAATTTCTGTTTTTATTCCTTTTCTAAAAACAATGCTTCCTGAGTCATAACCTTCTTTTCCGGCTAAAATTTTTAATAGCGTAGATTTTCCTGTGCCATTTTTGGCAATAAAAGCCACCTTTTGTCCTTTTTCAATTCCAAAAGTAATGTTTTCAAACAAGATACGTTCTCCGTATGATTTGGTAAGATTTTCAACCGATAAATAGTTCATGAAAAAGTAAAATAAAGATTACAACACTCTTTCTAAAGCAATAGCTGCATAAGTGTGTGTTGGGTGTAGTTTTAATACCGTTTGAAAATCATTTTTAGCATTGGTTCGGTTGTTCAGCAATTCGTAGCACAAGCCTCTGTTGTAATAGGCATCAATGTATTTTGGTTCAATATTAATGGCTTTGGTGTACCATTCTACTGCTTTGTCGTATTCTTGTAAGTATTCGTGGTGAATGTAAGCGATATTAAAGTATGGCTCCCTGTATGGGTGAAGTGCAATGGCTTTTTTGTAAAGAGCAATGGCTTCATCAAATTTGCCTTTTTCTTGATAGTACATCCCTGTATTGTATAATGCTTCCAAACTGTTAGAATCTACCCTCAATGCATTTTTAAAATAACCTTCACCCAAAGGGTCGTTAAAGTGTAACATCCCTAATTGAATATACGCATCGTAATAATCGTTTTCTTGCTCCACGGCAGTTTTAAAACTAGAAATAGCTAAAGCGGTATCTTTTTTATCTAAAAAAATCATTCCTTTTAGGTAGTATGCTTCGGCATGATACATGTCTCTTTTCAACGCAGCATCAGCATAATCTAACGCTTGCTCGTGATTGGTAACATAAAGAGCCAACCAACCTAACTCTACACGAGCTTGAACATTATCGTTGTCAATATACAAACATTTGTCAAGCGTTTGTTTGGCAGCTTTGTAATCATCTTGAGCTTTATACAACTCTGCTTTTAATAAATAAAACTCAGGAATTAAAGAGTCAATTTTTATAGCACGATTTAAATCATTGATAGCAGCCGTAAAATTGCCGTTTTCTTTATAAATACGGGCTCTTTTAAGATAAAGTCCGGTGTTGTTCACATCGTTTTTAAGCATTTTATTAATGGCGTCTAATTCTTTGTCCATGTCGGACATGGTGGTATCAGCTTCAATAAAAGCAACATCATCCATATTGTTGTTAGGGTTGCTTTCGCAAGAAGCAAAAGAGAAAATCATCCACACCAAAGCGGTTAATCCAAAAAGAAAACGATAATTCATAAACGGTTCGGCTTTTTATTTAGCATCAATTATTTCAATAATTTTTTGCTCAATTTCTTCCATTAATTCAGGATTATCTTTTAGGAGTTGTTTCACAGCATCTCTACCTTGTCCTAATTTGGTATCACCATAACTGAACCAGCTACCGGATTTTTTAACCACATCGTGATCTACAGCTAAATCAATAATTTCTCCTACTTTAGAGATTCCTTCGCCATACATGATGTCAAATTCAGCTTTTTTGAATGGAGGAGCTACTTTGTTTTTTACAATTTTTACTTTCGTTCTGTTTCCGGTAATTTCTTCTCCGTCTTTTATTTGGGTAGCTCTTCTAATATCAATTCTTATAGAAGCATAAAATTTTAACGCATTACCACCTGAAGTAGTTTCGGGGTTGCCGAACATTACACCAATTTTGTCTCTTAATTGGTTAATAAAAATAGTGCAGCAGTTGGCTTTTTGAATAGAAGAAGTTAATTTTCTTAATGCTTTAGACATTAAACGGGCCTGAAGTCCCATTTGAGAATCGCCCATTTCACCTTCAATTTCGGCTTTTGGAGTAAGAGCAGCAACAGAATCTACAATAAGTAAATCTACCGCTCCTGAGCGAATAAGGTTATCGGCAATTTCCAGTGCTTGTTCCCCATTGTCTGGTTGAGAAATAATTAAACTGTCAATATCAACCCCCAAAGCAGCAGCGTAGGTAGGGTCAAAGGCATGTTCTGCATCAATAAATGCAGCAATACCGCCCTGTTTTTGGCATTCAGCAATTGCGTGAATGGTTAAAGTGGTTTTACCTGAAGATTCAGGTCCATAGATTTCTACAATTCTTCCTTTAGGATATCCTTTTATCCCTAAAGCCAAATCTAATGTTAATGATCCGGTTGGGATAACTTCTACGTTTTGAACAGGAGAATCTCCCATTTTCATTACAATGCCTTTACCATAAGATTTTTCTAATCTGTCCATGGTTAACTGTAGGGCTTTTAGTTTATCTGCGTTTGCTTCTGCCATAATAGGTGTATATTTAAGTTTTTTATTGAATTAAGTTATTTTAAAATCTGATCGGTATGCTCTTTGGTTTTTACTTTGGTAATAATGTCAGCAATTTTACCTTGTTCATCAATAATAAAGGTAGTGCGGTGTATGCCGTCAAAAGTTTTTCCCATAAATTTTTTTTCTCCCCAAACGCCATAGCGTTGTATCAATTCTTTTTCGGTATCAGCCAACAGAGGAAAATTTAGTTGTTGTTTTTCAATGAATTTTTGATGTGATTTTTCATTATCGGCACTAACGCCTAATACTTCGTATCCCGATTTTTTTAGAGCAGGTATGTTGTCTCTTAAATTACAAGCCTGAGCAGTACAGCCCGGAGTAGCATCTTTAGGATAAAAATACAGCACTAATTTTTTGCCTTTATAGTCAGCTAATTGATGGGTTTTTCCATCTTGGTCTTTGATGTTGATTTCCGGAGCTTGGTCGCCAATTTTTAAATGCGTCATAGGTAAAAAGTAGTTTTTTATGTTTACTACAAAGTACCTTAATGTTTAAGGTTTTTTCAATAGTTGTTGTATTTTTTTTATTAACAATCATTAAAAATCATTATCATCACCAATAATTTAAACATATCACCAAAATGTATGTATTATTTGTTAAAATAATGGGTGGTTGAAGATTTAAGTTATACGCTCTTTTTCTTGATAAAAAGAGCCAAAAATCAAGAACAAACGCCAAATCTTGTTCCATCTTTTCCCGCATTTCCATCGCATTTCATGGTCCGATTACACAAGATTTCGCTCCGTTTGTTCAAAAGCCCACGCACTGGTATTCGGAAATAGAAATTAGTGGATTTACAATAGTGCTTTTTATTTTTAGGGTACTAAAATTTCGTTTTTACCATTTTAGCCAATTCATTCTGTAACTTTGAACTCGAATTATAGATATTTGTTATGGCAAATTTTAAAGAATTATTACCCCAAATCAATACATTTATTTTTGATGTAGATGGTGTACTTACTGATGGTTCGGTGCAACTTTTGCCCAACGGAGAGCAGGTGAGAAAAATGAATATAAAAGACGGGTTTGCATTACAACACGCAGTAAAACAAGGTTATAGAATTGTCATTATTTCCGGAGGAAGTTCCGAAGCAGTGCGTATGCGTTTGAACGGATTGGGTATTACGGATGTTTTTTTAAAAGTAAAAGATAAAGTGCCTGTTTTTAAGGAATACATGAACGAACACCAGTTGCAAAAACAACATGTTTTGTATATGGGAGACGACTTGCCTGATTTTGAAGTGATGCAATTGTGTGGTGTAAAAACCTGCCCCAAAAATGCAGCTGTTGAAATTAAAAATACCTCTGATTATATTTCTGACCGCAACGGTGGAGAGGGCTGCGTGCGTGATATTATTGAACAAGTGCTTCGTTGTAACGGACATTGGTTTGGTTAAAAGTGGACTAAAAAAAAATAGCTTGTGGTTGAAACAAGCTATTTTTTTTGTGTCGGGGTGAGAGGATTCGAACCTCCGATCTCACGCCCCCCAGACGTGCACTTTAACCGGACTAAGCTACACCCCGCTTTTTTTTATTGAGCGGCAAAAATAGTAAAAAGTTTGTTGCTAACAATGAAATAAACTATTCAGCTTAAAAATTGCTTCAGTTGTGCTACAAATAGTTATTCCAAAGATTTTTTCCATTTATAATAGTTGCTAATGACATCTGTAAAAATTATTAGCAATAGGGCTGATAGAATCGTGTTAAGATTGTCGAATTGTGGCAATGCAATATTAACATCAACAAAGTTCGGAATGGTGTTTAGTATATACATTACAGCTACCATAATGGAGGTGTAAATCGTCCATTTTAAATCAATAAAAACAGGTTTTATTTCCGTTTGAAAATGGCTTAATACCTTTTCACTGACATTAATTTTTTCGCTCACTTCTAAATTACTTTGAATAGCTTTGCTAAACAACCTTTCTTCATTCACTTTTAGTTGACAAGCTTCGCAATTGGTTAGGTGTTCATTTATAGCAACAAGTTGAGCTTTATCATCCAATAATTGGTTACTGAATTCAAAAATTTCTATATCGGTTAAATGTTTATTCATAGCGAATTTGATTTAGTAAAGTTACATCTTTTTCAGTCAATAGGGATTTAAAATTTTCTCGGGCTCTAAATAATTTTACTCTAATATTAGCTGCCGAAAGTGCTGTAACAGCTTCAATTTCTTTCAAGGATAATTCGTTAAGGTAAAACAACGTCAACAGCTCTTTTTGGTCGGCAGGAAGCTGGTTAAAATAATGCTGAATCATTAATTTCATGTCCTTATCCGCAAAAGTATCAAGTATGTTTTTTTCATTATCTATCACCGGAATACTTTCTTTGAGTTCGGTGGTTGGTATTTTATTTTTCCTTAAATAATTCAATACTTCATGGTGAGCAATACTATACACCCACGTTTTAAGTTTAGATTTTCCCTCAAAAGCGTTGATGTTTT
>DATGOR010000093.1:0-2725 GCA_035305805.1 Vicingaceae bacterium
GTATAAAAAGCTTTTTTTGTCGACAATAATTTTAATACCATTGTCTTCAAAAACCTTGTCTTCTGATTCTTGCGTTTTATCAAATTTTAAATCGTAAGATAAGCCAGAGCAACCACCACTTTTAACACCTACACGCACAAAATCTGTTGCAGAATTAAAGCCATCCTCGCTCATAAGTTCAACAACTTTCTTTTTTGCTGTTTCCGACACTTTTATCATAAATTAAAATAGATTAATTCTAAATAGAAACGCAAAGATACAATTTATGTCCTATTTTACCATACAACATGGCATTATATTAACAAATAGTAAAATAGACATTTGTGATAGGATAAAAGAACCTGTATGAGTAGTGAAATTAGGGTTTTAAAGTTGGGACGATGTCTGTTGATATGGCTTGAAATGAAGTAAAAGTGAAGAGTTTTTTTAGGGTTCGATTATTTTTTAAAATGTTTTTAAAAAATGTTAAAATGAATGCCTTAAACGTGTTTTATTTTCTTTTTCTTCTTAACAATAGGATTTAATCTGTTTTTTTTAATTGAAACCTGTTGTTTAAAATCAACTTAAAAAAGGAATTATTCTTAATTTGTATAATTAGTAACAAGAAGCTTCTTATTTTTGCCTTATGATTGAAGATAAAAACCAAGGAAAAACGGATTTAGCAAGTTTAGGAGAATTTGGCCTGATAGACCATTTAACTAAAAACTTCTCCATAAAACAAAAAACAACCATTAAAAGTATTGGCGACGATGCTGCTGTTTTGGATTTCAAAGGCAAACAAATTGTTGTTACAACTGATATGTTAGTAGAAGGTGTGCATTTTGATTTAAGCTATATGCCCTTAAAACATTTGGGCTATAAATCCATAGTTGTTAATTTATCCGATGTGTATGCTATGAATGCAGAAGCTACTCAAGTAACAGTTTCTATAGCAGTGTCCAATAGGTTTCCTTTAGAAGCTTTAGAAGCACTATATGCCGGTATTGAAACTGCTGCCGAGATTTATAATATTGATGTGGTGGGAGGAGATACGACGTCTTCTACAACTGGTTTGATAATTTCGGTTACTGCTATTGGAACTGTAAATGCTAAAGATGTCGTTTATAGAAGTGGTGCAAAACCTAACGACTTGTTAGTGGTCTCGGGAGATTTAGGTGCTGCTTATATGGGATTACAAGTTTTAGAACGTGAAAAGGAAGTGTTTAAGGTCAATCCAAATAGCCAACCGGAATTGGATGCTTATACCTATATCATTGAAAGGCAATTAAAGCCTGAAGCTAGAAAGGATGTTGTTAAATGGCTTAAGGACTTGGGAGTAAAACCTACTTCGATGATTGATATTAGCGATGGTCTCTCATCGGAAATCATGCATCTTTGTAAACATAGTAAAGTGGGTTGCGATTTGTATGAAAATAAAATTCCGTTAGATCCACAAGTGATTTCAACTTGCGAGGAATTCAATATAGATAGTACTACAGTGGCCTTAAATGGTGGAGAGGATTATGAATTATTATTTACGGTTTCGCAGGAAGATTTCCCGAAATTAAAAGCCAATCCAAACTTTACAGTTATTGGATTTATGAAAGAAGAAGCCGCTGGAATGCATTTAATTACCAGAGCAGAAACAAGTATTCCAATACAAGCACAAGGTTGGAATTCGCTTAATGATTAGCGGATAATAAGCCTGCCTTCTTTTTCTTTCTTTTGTGAATGTGATGTAAAAGAACATTAACTTCCTTTTGCTTGGAAGTTAATGGCGTTAAATGACCATTTCCGTTAGTAGACATTTCCTTTTTACAATAAAGACATTGAAATTCACTAACATAATCGGTTACTTTTTTGGTTTCTTTAAAATCGTGACCTACAAGGGAACAAATCAGATTTTTCATGTTTTTTTTGCTATTATCAATTTTTAAATTGGGCTAAAAATGAAGATAGACAAATTACTCTAAAATCCAAGGTTTATTCATAGTAAATAGACGAAACGAGAGCTTTGTTTTCGCCTCGCATCATACGTCTTGTGTAAATGTCCTCTAACAGATTGTTGATTTCTCTATATTTTGGGGTTAGTTCTGTAAGTTTCCCATTGCTATTTGTGGTTAATTGTTTTTGACAACAGGAACAGGTATATTCACTTACATGTGAGGTTACTTTTTTAGAAACTCGGTATTTGTGTCCAAAAATGTCACAAATAAATTTAAGTTTAGTTCGGTTAGTAGTAGTTTTTTTCATAATGTAGGTTGTTTGGGATTCCTAACTTAGGTAAAAAAACAAGTATAACAGTTAAAAAGCTGTAATTATTCGATGAAATACATCAATTTGTGAGTTAATTCCCATTTATTTTCTATATAACTCATGTGTCCTTCAGAAAATTCAACTATTTCAACGTCCGAATTCTCTAAAATCTTCTTTAGCACACTTCCATCTATTATGGGGTCTTTTTTCCCAATGATGAGTAACTTCTTGCAGACGAGGTTTTTAAATACCTGGGTTCTGTCTTTTCTTATTTTCATGCCTTCATTTGCTGCCATATAACCTTGAAGAGGTGTTTTTAGGGCATCGTTTAAGGCCGATTTTAATTGAGTATGGTATTGATTTTTGCTTTCAGTGCTAAATAAATTAGTAAAGGCCATACGCACCAAGATTTCAAAATTGGTTTTAGCCATGTTGTTGGCTCGAGTTCTTAAATCTTGGCGTTCTTCATCGTCCGCTAAAAAGGTGGAAT
>DATGOR010000094.1:0-4413 GCA_035305805.1 Vicingaceae bacterium
ACTGAAGGCGGAGTTTATGAAGTCTGTTTAATTGCTTATAACAACCAACCACAATGTGCCGATACGGTTTGTAAAACCATTTTTATAGATGCCAACGAAGAAATAAGCCTATTTATTCCCAATGTGTTTACACCCAATGGAGATAATGAAAATGATAATTTTGTTATACAACTCATAGGAGCAGCCTATTTAGAAAGTTTGGAAGTAGAAGTTTTTAACCGTTGGGGGCAGCGGATTAGCAATTATGAATTAGCAATTGGAAATTTAATTACTAATCTCGAATCTCCAATTTCTAATTTAACTGTATGGAACGGAGCAACCACCGCAGGAACAGCAGCTCCAGAGGGAACTTATTTTTATGTTGTTACTTATAAAACCAAAGCAGGGGAAACGGTAACCGGAAAAGGAACGATAATGCTTTTGAGGTAGAAAGAGTCAAAAAAGGAGCTGAAAAATCAGCTCCTTTTTATTGTTATCAATTTAGTACTTCTAAAGCTTTATTTATGGCTGCATCTAATCCTGCCGCTTTACTTCCTCCGGCAGTAGCAAAAAAAGCTTGTCCGCCACCACCACCTTGAATTTCTTTTGCCGCTTCTCTTACAATGTTTCCGGCATGTAAATTATTGTTTTTTGATAAATTTTCTGAAATAGCAATGGTAAGCAGTGCTTTTCCATCATTCTCTGTTCCTAATACTAAATATAGGTTGTCAATCTGAGCCTTTAGCTGAAATGCTATGTCTTTAATAATGGCTGCATCAGTTGAAGGCAACACTTTAGAAATAACATTAATACCATTTATATTTTTCACCTCTTTCATCAAACCATCTTTCAACTGCTTAGCAACTATTTTGGCTTGCTCTTCTTGCTCTTTTTGATGGACTTTTTTAATGTTTTGCAATTGTTGAACAATGGCAGGATTAATCTTTTGGTTAGTAAAATCGGTAATTGCAGCAGTTAAATTTTCTATTTGTAACGAACCGTTGGAAGGTTTTACTATGTTGATAGGAGGCATTCCATCTATTTTTTCATATTCGTTAATGTAGTTGTATAGTTCCAGCTCAATGGCAGCTTTGGTGTTATCGTCAATTAATCCCGAAAGAGGGTGTTGGTTTAATACATCAATTTTTTCCTTTAAAAAATTAGCTGCACCTTTAGAAGTAACCGCTTCAATTCTTCTTATACCGGCAGCTACAGAACCTTCCGAAGTAATCTTAAACAAACCAATTTTATCCGTATTACTTACGTGTGTCCCTCCGCATAGTTCTTTGGATTCACCAAATTGAATCATTCTTACTGTATCTCCATATTTTTCCCCAAAAAGCATCATGGCTCCTTGTTTTTCAGCTTCATCAATAGCAATTTCCCTATGTTCGTTTAAGGCGATAGCTGCTTGAATTTTCTCGTTCACAAAATCTTCTATTTCTTCAAGTTCCTTTTCAGTTACTTTTTGAAAGTGAGAAAAATCAAAACGCAAATAATCCGCATTTACCAACGAACCTTTTTGTTCTACGTGTGTACCCAAAATACTTCTAAGTGCTTGGTGTAATAAATGAGTAGCAGTATGATTGCATGCGGTTAATTGTCTTTGGTCGCTCACTATTGCAAGAACAGGCTGAGTAACATCATCAGGCAATTCTTTGGTAAAATGAACAATTAAATTATTTTCTTTTTTGGTATCTATAACAGCAATTTTTTTACCGTTAACTTCTAAATAACCTTTGTCTCCTACTTGACCTCCACCTTCAGGGTAAAAAGGAGTTTGTTCCAATACAAGTTGAAACTGCTCTTTATCTTTTATTTTAATTTTTCTATAACTCACAATAGAAGTGGTAACAGCTATTTGGTCGTAACCTACAAATTTACTTTCCTTGTTTTCAGTTAAGGTAATCCAATCTCCTGTTTCAATTTTGGTAGCAGCTCGAGATCGGTTTTTTTGTTGTTCTAACTCATGAGTAAACGATGGCATATCTATATGAAAGCCATTTTCGGCAGCCATTAATTGTGTTAAATCTATCGGAAAGCCGAAAGTATCATACAATTCAAAAGCAAATTTTCCATCTATGGTCTTGCTTTTTGCTTGTTGAATGTAATCTTCAAATTTTGTAATACCTTTTTCTAAGGTGCGTAAAAAGCTTTCTTCCTCCTCCTTAATTACTTGAATAATAAGTGTTTTTTGCTCAACAAGTTCAGGGAAAAACTTGCCCATTTGCTCTGAAAGTACCTCTACTAATTGATGGATAAAAGCTTCTTTTTGATTTAAAAAACTGTAGGCATAACGAATGGCTCTTCTTAAAATTCTTCGGATAACGTAACCGGCACCATTGTTTGAGGGTAATTGTCCGTCAGCAATAGAAAAAGCAACAGCTCTAACATGATCGGCAATTACTCTAATAGCTACATCGGTTTTTAATGTAGCATCCAAGGTGTTTTTATACGGAACTGCTGTAATAGATGAGATTTTTGATGTAAGTGGGGAGAAAACATCAGTATCATAATTCGATTTTTTTCCTTGCAACACCATTGCCAATCGCTCAAATCCCATTCCTGTATCTACATGCTTGGCGGGAAGTGGTTTTAATTTGCCATCAGCCATTCTATTGAACTCCATAAATACCAAGTTCCAAATTTCAATCACTTGTGGGTGGTCGTTATTTACCAAGGTTTTTCCGGGTATTTTAGCAATTTCTTCTTCACTTCTAATGTCCACATGAATTTCGGAACAAGGACCACAAGGACCGGTGTCGCCCATTTCCCAAAAATTGTCTTTTTTGTTGGCTTTTAAAATCTTGTCTGTTGTTAGTCCATTTTTTTCCAAGATGGCTTTCCAAATTTCAAAAGCTTCTGTGTCTTCCGGAGTTCCATCTTCTTCATCGCCTTCAAAAACAGTAAAATACAAACGATTTTTATCTATTTTATAAACATCTACCAATAATTCCCAAGCCCATTCAATGGCTTCTTTCTTAAAATAATCGCCAAAACTCCAATTACCCAACATCTCAAACATGGTATGATGGTAAGTATCTACACCAACTTCTTCCAAGTCGTTGTGCTTTCCTGAAACCCTCAAACATTTTTGAGTATCTGCTATACGTTTATCTTTAATAGGAGAGTTACCTAAAAATAAATCTTTAAACTGATTCATCCCTGCATTAGTAAACATCAATGTAGGGTCGTTTTTTATCACCATTGGAGCAGAAGGCACAATTTGATGATTTTTTTGTTTGAAAAACGTTAAAAAAGTTTCACGAATTTCTTGAGATTTCATTACAATAGTTTTAAAAATGTTTAATGTAAAATTTAGTTGAAATACAATGATTTAAGAATAAAAATCATTCGTTTTTCATTTTTAAAAAATGTTAAAAAACTACTAAAACACGCAATTTCAGACCGTATAACTTCATTTTTATTATTTTTGTCAAAACTACATAAAATTTTACGTTAAGAAATTGAAGCTATTCATATTCTTTTTGTGTGAAATTAAGCTATGGCAAAAGTAAAGTACCGATATAATCCACATACGCTGAGTTACGATAAAATCAAACTCACATGGAAACAGAAGCTTTCTAGAGCTTTTTATTTTATTGGAGCGAGCATGGTTTTCGGAGTTGCTATTTATGCGGTTACTTATACATTTATAGATTCTCCAAAAGAAAAGAAATTAAAAATCAGGAATGCGGAATTGTTAGGACAATACGAATTATTGAACAAGAAATTAGAGAAGCTAACCGTAGTGTTGGATGACATTCAGCGCAGAGACGATAATATTTACCGTGTTATTTTTGAAGCAGAACCTATTCCTACCGAAATTAGAAAAGCAGGTATTGGAGGAGTGAACCGATACGAAGAACTGGAAAACTATTCAGATGCAGATTTAATTGTTTCTACAGCTAAAAAAATAGACCAACTTTCAAAGCAATTATACATTCAATCAAAATCGTTTGACGAGGTGTTTAAAATGGCTAAAAGTAAAGAAAAGATGTTGGCTGCAATTCCTGCTATTCAACCGGTATCTAATTTAGATTTAACCAGAATGGCAAGTGGGTTTGGTTACAGAACCGACCCAATTTATAAAACGACAAAATTTCATGCGGGTATGGATTTTACTGCTCCAACAGGTACGCCAATTTATGCTACAGGAGATGGTAAAGTAGTACGTGCTGATGCTGAGGCTTCCGGTTACGGAAATCATGTTAGAATTGATCATGGTTATGGATATGTTACGCTATATGCTCACATGAGCGAAATAGATGTGAAAATTGGACAAACTGTAAAAAGAGGAGATGTTATTGGTTATGTTGGAAATACCGGTAAATCGGTTGGTCCACATTTGCATTATGAAGTGAGAAAGAATGATATACCAATTAATCCAATCAACTTTTATTTTAATGACTTATCGCCTGAAGAGTTTGCTCG